>JABMQR010000341.1 GCA_013202335.1 Bacteroidota bacterium | reverse complement strand
CTCCCATAAACAATAAACCGGCCCCAAGGAACCAAAGCATTCGGTCAACTTCAAGTCGACCAATGGACATACGCGGTCCAGTGAGCCAGGTTTTCTCTCCGCCCCTTGAACGTTTATGCGCAGCTACCACCTTATCCGCATGGCACAAAGCTGTCCGGTTCACATAGCCTCTGATCTGGCACTCAGTTCCTTCTCTGCCACCAGACAGTAGATTGAGAAAATTCTGGCCGATCTCTTTTTAGATATTCCAGACAAAGCTAGGGGCACACTCTTTGGTCACCCTTATAAGGCCTGGAGAGAAAAAAGACTTGGGCAGAGGGAAAGATCGTATCATTCTCGCTTAAATTAGGAATATAAATCAATTTCTAAATGGAATTAACTGATAATTTTCATGTTACATTTTAATGCCTTAGGAATCATAGAAAAAAATGCATTTTTTCTTGACATTTATTGGAAACAATGAAGGAATGACATTCAAAATAATATCGAAACTGTATGATGATCCTTACCATGGATATTCACTTCTAATGCCCGACATTAGACTGAGGTTCCAGAAGTCCAAAATCTTTGTTCTGGAATATGGTCTTCTGTACTCGGCGGAATACAGATGAAGAGCGTTCAAGGGATTCCGGAGATTGACGGAAGACTTGAGGCCCCGGGTTGGGGGAGAAAAAGACCAATTCCGATGGAAATTGAACGAATGGTGTATTTCCAATAATTTTCATGATGAACAAAACAGACATAAAAAGAACATCAATTTTGAAATCAGCCAATAGGGTGTTTTCCGAAAAGGGATTTTTTGAAGCAACAATCTCTGAGATCGCAAAAGGTGCAGGAATGGCCGATTCAGCGGTCTACAGATATTTTAAGGGGAAGGAGGAAATCCTTTTTACTATTCCGGAAGAACAGATGAATCTCTATTTGTCCAACCTGGACGATCAAATCGAAGGGATAAAAGGAGCTGAAAATAAGCTGCGAAAACTTATTTGGTACCACTGTAAATTCTTCACGACCCATAGAGCATATACCCATGTCCTCCTTCTGGAATGTCGATCAAACACAAGGTTTTATGCTTCAAAGGCATATGAACTAATCAGAAAATATAGCCAGATAATCATTCGTATCATAGAAGAGGGGATGCAGGAGGGAATAATCTCGGACTCACTTTCTCCAGGATTGTTGCGCGACATGATCTTGGGCACCATTGACCACGCGGCGCTGGATTGGATTTTCAAGAACACTCCAAGCCCTTTAGAGCAAGCAGAGAATATTAGTGAGCTAATTCTGAATTCCGCTAGATCAAAGAAAGGGCGTGGCAACGATCTGGATTCAAAAGCTAAAAAGAGGAAAAGGATCATTGAGGCTGCCACAAAGATTTTTGCCGAAAAGGGCTATGAGGGCGCAACTATTTCAGAAATAGCCAAAGAAGCGGAGGTCGCCGATGGAACCATTTATGAATATTATCAAAGCAAAGAAAACTTGATTGTCAATATTCCCGAGGAGAATCTGATAGAATTATTTCATTATATAGACGAGACTTCGCCTGAAAAGAAACTGGAAAGGATGATTTTTTTCTGTTTCCGGTTTTTCAATAACAATAGATATTTTACATCCATACTGGTGTTGATGCTACGTCCTAACAGGAAATTTTATCAATCAAAAAGCGACAAAATACTTGGTAAAATTCGCAACAGGATAGGAGATATTATTGTTGAAGGAAGAAGGCAAGATGTCTTTTTGAGAGACGTCGATATTCCCACTTTTAACCATTTGATGTTCGGCACAATAGATCACATCATTATACCGTGGGTAATTTTCAAGAGAAAATATAGTCTACTGGAAGTTGGTGAAGAAGCATCGAAGCTTTTTGTAGATGCCATCAGAGCGTGAGGAGGAGATGGATAAATTTTTGCTGGACGAAAAGGTGGCGGTAGTCACAGGAGCAGGGAGTGGGATCGGCAAAGCCACTGCAACGGTTCTTGCTGAAAGAGGGGCGAAACTAGCGCTGATCGATTTCAATAAGCCCAATCTGGAAAACGTAGCCCAGGATATCAAGCAAGGAAGCAGTTCTCCAAAGATTTATGTTTCAGATGTATCCGACGCTGAGTCCGTAGCACAGGTGTTTGAAAGCATTCTTAACCAATTCAAGAAAATAGACATCTTGGCCAATGTAGCCGGAATTTGGGAATCAATCCCCTTTCTGCAACTGCCCATGACCAACATAAGGCGAATGCTGGATATAAATTTTCTCGGCTATGTCAACTGTACTAGGATGGTATTGCCCGGAATGGTTAAGAGAAGATATGGCAAAATCATCTCAGTAGCCTCCGTAGCGGGTAAGGAGGGATCCGCACTCGGATCGAGCCATTATGCGGCCAGCAAAGGAGCCATTAATGCCTTCTCCTGCTCCATGGCCAGGGAATTCGGCAGTTATGGTATCAACATAAATACAGTTTGCCCGGGGCTTATTCAAACACCAATGGGTGAAGCCACGGGACAGGCAGGTATGGAAGGTTATGTAAAGAGATGTGCCCTCAAGAGAATGGG
>JABMQR010000340.1 GCA_013202335.1 Bacteroidota bacterium | reverse complement strand
GAACCTTTGATGAAGACATCATCATGGACCATGTCTACAATTTAACCCTTTCGGGTGGGTGGGACTCCACATTCACAACCCAATCATCAACCACGGTCATAAATTCCTTAACAATTACCGGTACGAGCGGAACCGTTGAAATTGAGAATATAGATTTGCAATAGTTTGGCTAAATTCATTACACTGTTAACCGATATAAATAAAGATCAGTGGACGTTGTCGCAATCTTGACCAAGGTAGTTCAGGAACAGCATAAAACTGTTCAGGAGCAGAGGGATGCAATTGCTGACTATTTTCAAAGGGTTTGAAACACTTGCCTAATGCAAGGGATGTTGTTAACTTTCATGGTCATCGAATTATTATTACTACATATGGATTCTTAATTCTATTGCCTTTTTTTATTGATTATTGATTCTTGACTAATTTTGGACAACCCATCCTTCTTCGGTAAAATGCTAACAAAATGGAATTTTTCAGGAACTTATTTTCTCTCAGGTTTAGAAGGCCACTGTTAAGTGAGAACGAGTCCATTCTTGAGCAAAGGAAGGAAAGAATTCTTTTACATCTCAAGAAATGTCGAAATAGATATAGCTCAGTTTATAACCTCATTGAGGATTCTCCTGAAGATGCAATAATTTTGTTTGAACATCTTTTATTAGATCTTCTGAATACGGCCTTGCTCATTTCTAAAAATAGAGAAGTCTCAGATTTAGTAAATGCCGAGCGTGAAATAGTAAAAGTTCAGGATTATAATCTTAAAAATAATTACATTGAAATCTTAACTTTCTATCAAAAGTGGCGGACTTCAACCGAAAGGAAACTGTCCGGTAGGATGATCAATAACCTTCATCACTCAATAAGCAGGTTTTTCAGAGCCGTTGAACATTTCTACCATACACTTAAGAAAAATGAACTTAATACTAAACTGGATGAATACCGAAAAAGATTGAAATGCCAGTTGGTTGTTTTTTCCCTAATAATTTTATTTGTTGGCGTATCGTCAATCTTGGGAGTCCATATCTTTAAATCGTATGATCGAACAAGAGTGGATCACCTTGTGAAACAGCACATGCTTGAAATTGCTGAGATTGCTTATAAGGCTAAGAAGGCCGACAAAACGGCTCTTATTGATATTACAGGAAGTACATGCTCGGATTGTGCTTGTAGGCGCTTACCAGACCTGAGGGGTATAGATGATGATCATCCATGCTCAAAAAAATGGTATTCAGCCATTAAAAACATTTGGAATGCGATAACAGAGGAGTCCGGCCCACCTGATAGGTTTCTAAGGGATGCTTGGAATTCCCCATATCAATTAGATGAGAATGAAAATGAATTTGATAAAAGTCCATGGAGAAATGATATTTTGTTATCAGCTGGTCAAGATGGTAAACGAGGTACAGCTGATGATATTGAAGTTCAGATCAAAAATGCGTTTTATTGGTGATGGTATCATCTTTCGTGGTATCTCATATATTTCTATATTGCATGAATAAAGGATGGATCATGGTCAGTGGTGTTCATAATTTTCATTATTCTTATAAGCAAATTATAATAAAACCTTAGCGTCTCCAAATTCCTCTTTTGTTCGAAAAAAACCTTCGGAATTACAGATTTTCTTCCAAAGTGCAATCACATGGGCTGATTATGTTTGCGATACTGCCGGTGCTTTTCTTTCTTTTGATTTTCATCTCTTTTTACATTTGCCTAATTGATTCCACTGCTCGCTACCGGGTTGCCTTCTTATTATCCGCGGTTGCTTGGGGCACACTTTTGACTGTATTTACGGAAGTCTTGAATATTTTTCATTCGATTTCATTTCAATGGGTATCTACAGTATGGTTTGTTGCATGTATCATAGCAACTTGTATTTGTGTAATTCAATTATTGAGAAAGAGATCTGAGTTGTATTTAAATCTGAAAGCACTGGCCTTTCAGTGTTTCGAAGCTGTATCATTATTTAGTATCCTTCTAATTATCGTTGCAACGGGCTTAATTGCGCTGCAAATGCCACCCCGAATACATGACTCTATGAGTTATCATATGAGCCGTGTAGCTCACTGGACGCAAAATCAAAGTATTGATTTTTATCCTACCTATATCTTAAGACAGTTGCATCAAGCTCCATGGTCTGAGTTTGCTATTACTCATTTCCAAATTCTCAGCGGTTCTGATCGCTATGCCAATCTTATACAGTGGTTTAGCATGATAGGTAGTATTATTGGTGTCTCGCTTATTGCGAAACAGCTCGGGGCATTTTCACGAGGTCAAATTTTCACAGCCGCTTTATCTATACCGTTTCCATTGGCAATCCTTGAAGCTACCAGCACAAAAAATGATTACGTCGTATCCTTTTGGTTAGTGTGTTTTGTATATTTTCTTATGGTAATGAAGAGGGGAATCAGTTTTCCATACCTCCTTGGAGCTGCGTGTAGTTTAGGTCTTGCGATCCTGTCCAAGGGAACTGCCTATATTTTCGCGTTCCCATTTCTAATCTGGTGTTGTTTTGGAGTATTCAAAAAATCACGTGCACAATTCCTAAAATATGTGCTTGTAATTGCGATCGTAGTGATCTCAATGAATTTTGGTCATTATTTGCGGAATTTTAATCTGTATGGAAATCCCCTTGGCCCTGGTCAAGAATCTCCAAACATGAGCGGAAGCCATAAGTATACTAACGACGTATTTTCTATTGCAACAGTTACCTCGAACGTGATTCGTAATTTGGCTTTGTATGCTGGCACTCCATATGTTTTCATTAATGAGATTATCGAAGATGGGACATATTCCCTTCATAATCTATTAGGTATTGATGCGAATGACACCCGAACAACATGGTCAGGAACTGAGTTTCACATAGGTAAACATTCAAACGACAGTGGTGTTAACCTGGCTTATATAATTCTGATCATCGT
>JABMQR010000339.1 GCA_013202335.1 Bacteroidota bacterium | reverse complement strand
TAGTTTTTGTTCTTGTCATTATCTTCCCGTTAACACAGGGTATGGCTCAGAAGAAAAAGACCGAGATCCAAATAATCCATTCCAATACACTTGAGTATAACGAAAGACTCAGACCTGATCTGAAAAAGCTGATTGGAGAGGTTGAATTACAACACGAAGATGTATTTATGTATTGCGACAGCGCGTATCTTTATGATAAACAAAACCTGGTGGAAGCTTTTAGCAATGTATATATCCGTCGTGGAGATACTCTTCATCTTTATGGTGATTTTCTTCGATATAAAGGTGAGGAAAAACTTGCGATAATCAGGCATAACGTAACACTTATTGATAATGAAGCTAAGTTAAATACGGAATTTCTGGATTATGATCTGAACACAGACATAGGGTATTATTTTAATGGTGGTATTATTGTTTCAGATGAGAATACCATTAGTAGTATCCTTGGTAACTACAATACAATACTAAAAGAGTTTCACTTTAAAGACAGTGTAGTAATTTTAAATCCTGACTATACTATTCTTTCTGATACGATGGAATACAATACCGTATCAGAAATTTCATACTTTTTTGGACCAACTGAAATAATCGGAGACAGCAGTTATCTTTATTGCGAAAATGGTTGGTATAATACAAAAACAGATATCAGTAAACTCAAAATAAATGCCCTGGTAAAATCTAAAAATCAAATAATTAAAGGAGATTCTATTTATTATGAGAAAACGAACGGTTATGGGAAAGCCTATGGCAATGTTGAGTTGACTGATACATTGAAAGATATGATTGTCAGAGGAAATTTTTCAGAGTATTTTGAACAACCGGAAAGTTTCTTTGTAACTGATAGTGCTGTATTTATTCAAATTACAAGCACCGATAGTCTCTTTGTTCATGCTGATACACTCAGGTCATTTAAAGACTCAACAGAAACATACCGTACAGTGAGTGCCTATTACCATTGTAAAATGTATAAGGATGATTTTCAGGCTAAATGCGATTCAATGGTATATTCATTCCGTGATTCAGTAATTAACATGTATATTGATCCCATTCTATGGACAGATAAAAATCAGATAACTGCCGATTCTATAGCTATTTTCACAAAAAACGGGCAGGCTGATCATCTGGAGATGTACAATAGCGCATTCATTATTACCCGGGAAGACAGTATCCGGTTCAACCAGATTAAAGGAAAGAATATGATTGCATTTTTCAAGGAAAATGAGCTTTACCGGATAAATGTAACAGGTAATGGTGAAACAATTTATTATACTCTGGACGAAGGAGAAACAATCGGAGTAAACCAGGTACTTTGCAGTGATATTATCATTTACCTTGAAGACGATGAAATAAGTAAAATCAGCTTTCTTGACAAACCAGACGGTATTATGACCCCACCGGATGATGAAGATCCTGAAAACCTTAGACTTGATGGATTTAGTTGGCTGGAATCATTCCGGCCATTAAATAAATGGGATATTTTTAAATGGGAATAGGCGAATAGAACGTATTCTGTTAATACTCATCTTCGTTAAAAAAGAAATCATCCTTACTGGGATAATCAGGCCATATATCTTCAATACTTTCATATATTTCATCCTCATCTTCAATCTCCTGAAGATTTTCTATTACTTCTAAAGGTGCCCCTGAACGAATTGCATAATCGATTAATTCATCTTTTGCTGCAGGCCAGGGAGCATCTTCCAATTTTGACGCTAATTCAAGTGTCCAATACATATATGCTCAATTTTAGATACCCTTAATTTAGAATCTTCTAAAAAATTGTGCAAATATAAAAAAATATATATCAAATAATCAAAAGAAGAAACTTATTTTTTTGCACCAGGTTGCCAATAAATTTCTATTATCTTAAAATCTTTGGTGAGCTTACGGGAAAGGACAAAAAGATAATCAGATAATCTGTTAAGATACCTGGCACATATCCTGCTTTTCTTACCAATGTTATCAACTGACAAAACTTTTCTTTCAGCTCTGCGGCAAACACATCTCGCAATATGGCAATAAGAAATAATTGTATTCCCTCCGGGGATAATAAATGAAGATAAAGTTTCAAGGTTTTTGTCAATGGAGTCTATCTTATCTTCAATTTTATTAATATCCTTTTCTTCAAGTCCCGGGACAATAACTTTACTGTCAGGGTAATCTGAAGCAAAAACCGTAGCAACGGTCATAAGACAGTTTTGAATCCACTCAAGAAAAGTTTTATCATCATCATTGATCTTTTGAACCCTAATCAAACCAATATATGAATTCAATTCATCAACTGATCCATATGCCTCAATTCTTGCACAGTTTTTCGGCACTCTTGTACCACCGGCTAATGATGTTTCTCCCTGGTCTCCTGTCCCGGTATAGATCTTTACTTTCAACTTTAGTCACTTTTAACTTCTTCAGCTTTCTTATTCATTGTGTCTGAATCAACCGTACCATCAAACAACTTGATAATCCTGTTAGCACGTAGAGCAATATCCTCTTCATGAG
>JABMQR010000338.1 GCA_013202335.1 Bacteroidota bacterium | reverse complement strand
GGTCGTTACTTCAGATTCCAATTCTTCATAGCAGTCTGTATATATTAATTTATTCGTAAAATTCTCTTTTTTTAATAGATTGTAAGCTGATTCCATCTCACTGCCGAACAAAAATGCTGCAGAAGGAGCCAGACTTTTCACTTTTCTTCCAATAGCTTCATGAGAACTCCCAGAGGAACTTCCTAACTCTTTCATAGCACCCAGAACTACTGTTTTTCGCCCTTCCCAATGCAATGTTTTAACATAATCAATTATTCTTGATGCAGAATCCAAATTTGAATTATAGCTATCTTCAATTATGGTTATTTTCCCATTTATTACCCGGCTTCTTCCTGAAAGAGGTTCAAGTGCTTCAAGTCCATCTGCAATATGCTTTGGTTCAGCACCTAAATCTCTTGCAACACTAATTGCAGCTAAAGCATCGAGCAGATTGTGGACACCGACATGTTTGAGGACAAATGTGCGATTTTCATATTGAATTCTCCATCCCTGCAGTCCCAGGTATTCTGCTCCCATGAAACCTTGGGTACCTTTTCTTCCGAATTCACGAAACTCCAAACTTCGAAGATTTCGCAGGTAGCTTTTCCAGATGTTTTTTTCATGTATGTATCCATGTGTGACTCCTGAATGGAATATTTTACTTTTCTCTCTGGCAATTGCTTCCATACTTCCCAGGGTGCCAATATGTGCATTGCCAATATTTGTCATAACACTATATTCTGGTTCATAGACACCTAACATCGTATCCATTTCACCAAATTGATTAATACCCATCTCAAAAACACCAAATTCATGCTCTTCGGAGATCTGGAATACTGATAAAGGCAGTCCAATATCTGAATTAAAATTACCAGGATTTTTTACTGTCCGGCCAAGTCCCGATAAAATAGAGCTAAGCATCTCTTTTGTGGTTGTTTTTCCGCTGCTTCCTGTAACTGCAATTTTTGTGAGTGATTTATTCCTGTTTACCCATGCAGTACCAAGAGTTTGCAGTGATTTAAGGGTATCCTGAACGCCTATTACTGATACTGTTGGATTGTTTCGTACTAATTCAGAATAGTCATCCCTACACTCTTTATCCACAATCAGTGTATTGGCACCTGAGGATATTGCATTTCTGAGATAGTTATGCCCATCAGTTTTTTGGCCATGCAGAGCAATAAAAAGTGCTCCATTCCTGACCTTTCTGGAATCAATTTCTACGCTGGAGATATAGGAACCCGGTTTGGGGCAGGAAAGACTTTCCCCGCCGGTGATAGAGATGATTTCATCAACTGTAAATAATCTTTTTCTATCATCTGTCATACATACATCTCTTATTCTTCAGAATGCCTGACCAATGCCAGATCCTCTTCCTCAGCTTTTTTCATGCTAAGAACATTCTCAGCAATTCTTGAAATCCTATCCGGATTTGCCAATTCTGCAATTTCCACGGCCAGGATCCTGTTAAATTCATTTACTGCAAGCATTTCACTTCTCATTTTCTGCAAGTCCCGGATCATCTCCCTGTGCAGGGAAGCCTGATGGACAGGAAACAGTGTGAGAGCCGGCAGCAAAATTGCCACCAATACCCCGATCAACCGCTTTTTATAGTTGACACCTACCTGCTGCATCTCTTTTCTTTTCTATAATTTCTCGACGCCCCGAAGTTTTGCACTCCTGGAAGCCGGATTAATCTTTATTTCCTCATCTTCTGCACGAAACGGTTTTTTATGCAGCAGTTTAACTGTTGGCAGTCCATCACAAACGCATCTTGGTGCCTCAGGTGGACAAACACAGCCTTTTGCCAATCTCTTAAAGGCCTGCTTAACTCTGCGATCTTCTAATGAGTGAAAACTGATAACAGCTATTCGCCCACCCGGCTGCAGCAGCTCAATCGCTCTATCTAAAGTTTGTTCTATACGATCAAGTTCACCATTCACCTCGATCCGCAAAGCCTGAAAGGTCCTTGTGGCTGGATGAATTCTTCCATATCGGTAATCTCTGGGAACAGCCCCCTTTATGATATCTGCCAAATCAGCAGAACTTTGAACAGCCTTTGTACCCCTTCTCTTACATATTGCTGCAGATATTCGACGGGAATATCTCTCTTCGCCGTATTGGTAAATTACATCTGCAAGCTGATCTTTCCCATAGGTATTAACGATAAATTCAGCAGTTATGCCCTCTTCATTATTAAGTCTCATATCCAGCGGTTCATCTTTATTAAAACTAAAGCCTCTCCCGGAAACTTCATAATGAAATATTGAAATCCCTAAATCAAAAAGAATGCATGTTGGTCGCCCAACGGATTCATACATTTCCGGTTTTGTGAAAAAATCGTCAAACCAGGTGTTAAGAATAGTTACCCGATTGCCAAAAGGAGCCAAACGTTGTTTTGCCCGTTTAATTATTTCATTATCACGATCAAGACCAACTAATCGTAAATTGGGGTAATTTTTCAGAAAAAGTTCACTATGGCCACCCTCACCAAGCGTACAGTCAATCATGAGACTATTCTCCAACTCTGCTGCCGGACTTAATAATTCCATGACTTCCTGAGGCATTACTGAATAGTGAAGCACTTTGTTTTCCATACTACTGTCCATACCTGGCTTCAAGCTTTCTTCCAAGTGATTCTGAAGCTTCAGCAAACTCTTGTTCACTTCGCTCCAAAAATGCTGAATATTCATCGGTGTTCCATAATTCCAGATAGGTGTCGATCCCAAGGATCACTGCTTCCTGTTTTGGTTGGAGGTCTACTGAATCCCTAAGTCCCGGAGGAATATTGATTCTCCCTGCTTTATCTATTTCACACTCCTGTGCAGGAGCAATTATCCTTCTCTGGAGAGTTCTGGTTTGAGAATTAAACATCGCACCTGGACCACTGGTAATTTGTTCCTTCACCTTTGTCCACATCTCCGGGAGCATCATCCATAAGTTTTTTTCAATGCTTCGCGTTACAATGAGGGTATTCCCTGCAATTGAACTACGCAGACGTGAGGGTATGAGAATCCGGCCTTTCTCATCAATTGTATTTTTGTATTCACCGGTAAGCATCATTCCCACCTTTGGACAATATTTCTCAATAATTTGGGATTTACTCCCACTTTTTACTACTTTTTACCACTTAGTAACATAGTAACTGATAGTATGTTAAAGTCAAGTTTTGAGAAATTGAATTATGGGGTTATTTCTTGAATACAAAATTATATACTTAACAGATGTAGGGAATACGCTTAAAACAAGCAATTCCCTGCATACAGTGAAGTAATTTACACAGCTGAATATATTCTATAATACTTGTTATTCCTGACAATCCTTAGGATTTTGCAAAAATTCTATAGTCTATATCAGGAAACAAGTTTGTTTTTTTCTCGGTCCTTGTAAGCCACTCAGTATTAACTGAATTTCTGCACATATTTTCATAAACCAGATTAAAATTGTGTAGATGTTCTTTTAACCGATGCTGGGCATATCCTACAGAAGTACCGTTACTTACAACGAAAGGCCAATCAGAAGCCATTGCCAGAAGTACTTCCCTTGCTGCATGTTTAAGGAACCTCCCTTTAAGGGAGACCTGATCCGGAAACCTCTCTACCAGTTCTGTCATTCTGTCGATAGATCTATGTAAGTGCCGATACATCCAATCATTGGACCCATCAACCCAGACAGATGCGTACCCTTTGTTTCCCCAACTGGATAAAGCCGGTTGCACTTGCTGATTATCAGGGTATTGAGATAGATATCTTTCGGGAGTAGTTAACTCCACCTGATCCTCTTTTGCCATCAACCTGAGTATCTGCTCAAACCATGAAACACCCTCAAACCACCAGTGCCCAAAAAGCTCAGCATCAAAAGGGATGGAGAAAAATGGGGGCCGGTCAAGTGAGGTCTCAAGGCTCTGGGTTTTTCTTTTAATCATATAGATAAAATTACCTGCATGCTCCAGTACACGTTTCTTGGCTAGTTCCGGGTCATACACTGTTTTTACATTTGATTTTGAAGTTATTGCCCAATACTTAAAACCCGTAAACGAGCGAATATCCGGTTCATGAAGATAGGGCCGCAAATAGTCAACATCAAGATCAAATCCAATATCCCGGTAAAACTCTCTATACACCCGGTCAACAGGATAACCATCATCTTCTGACCATACAGTCTGAGAAAGTCCATAATCCCGCGCAAAAGCTGATATACCATAACCACAGTTTACCGGTGCATAGACTCCCCTATCCACCTTTTTATCAGCAAGTGAAAGTGCATGTGCTGCGGTATAAAAATAATTAATATCATATGATGCAAGAATTTTTTCAAGCCCAGGATAAAATCCACATTCAGGAAGCCAAAATCCTTTCGGTTTTTTTCTAAAATGGGATATGTGAGACATAATTGCAAGTTCAATCTGTGCTTTTACCGCCTGAGGAAACTCTTGAAATAATGGAAGAAATGCATGAGTGGCAGCTGTAGTTATTAAAACCAAATGCCCGCTGTCTTCAAGACTTCGAAAACCGATTAAAATATTTTGTCTGTATAATTCATTAAAATCTTCTAAATTATGTTTGTGCATTGAACAATACATTTTTGCAAGTCGATTAAAATCCGGCTGATTCAACGTACGTTCTATCTCTTTATTACCTAAGTCCAACAGTCTTTCTGCGTGTTCTACATAACGGGACTGTAATAATTTATCTGCCAGCATACTGCAGAGTGTCGGAGAAAGAGAAATAGTAACCCGAAACGGTACTCCCTCTGACCGTAATTTATTAAACATGCGAAGCATCGGTAAATATGTTTCAGATATTGCCTCAAAAAGCCAGTCTTCTTCCAAAAATCTTGGGTGTTTCGGATTTCGCACAAATGGTAAGTGGGCATGTAAAGTTAAACCGACAAGTCCTTTCCCCATGTTAAACCTCATTGGAAGAATTTCTTGAATCTTCCATTTCTGATAATATTTTCTGAATCAGGATATTATCCGCAATATTCCCGGAACTATCCGTAACCCCTGAGAGGAAAAGCTTGAAAGCATCAGGGTCTTTCCTAAGTTCATCCCCTCTGTTCAACCAGTAGCCTCCCGGGCTTTCAATCATATGTGATCGGCATAACAGCTCTTCGTCATCACCAACTAAACAGATAAGATCAACCTGATACCATCGACCGGGTGTTGGAAGATTTATATACCAACTCGAATCCTCAGCTTTAACGGGTATCTCAAAACTACTTAATGAATCATCGGTTATTGATGTCTTACTATGCATTTCATATACCCGGAGGAAAAATTGCGGCTCAGGAGTTTTGGTTAATAATGTTTTCAGTTCAAACTGATTAATATCCCAATATGCATATGCCCAATAAGGATCTCTCAGTAATAGCTGGATATAAGTTCTGGGGTAATGTTCGGGAATTATATACTCATTTTCTTTATAGTTCTCATTTAAATCTTCACGATATATATCATACTTTTTCCCTTTCAGGCGCATAATATCATTATTAAGCTTTCTGTCTGCTATTTTTTCTTCCCAAATCTCTTCAAGAATATCTACTAACTCATCACGATTGTACCTGTCAACAGCTTTAACACCCTCTCTGGCTGTCAATTGCTGCAATTCTTCAATGGAAAGTGACTTATACATATCTACGGTCATATTTACTCCAGCTTTCTATAAATCAATCTGCCAAGATCACCATAACGATCCAAATTACACATGAACAAGTTAATCGTAGATAAAAGCTTGGTTTTAGTCAACATGATCATATACTTGATTATTCTTGATTATTCATGTGAGCAAATATATCAATTAATACAATATTAGAAAAATCTTTAAATAATTGGGTTTATGTAATTGGCTCATTGATCAGGAAGTGAAGGAATATGTATACTCGACTCATGATTACTAACATTGTTTTACATGGACATTTTTATCAACCTCCCCGGGAATATCCGGAGACAGGAATAATTCCCTTTCAAAAATCAGCAGAACCATTTTCTGACTGGAATGAAAGAATATATCATGAATGCTATAGAGCTAATGCATTTTCCAGATATCTGACCTATGACGGTCGAATCCTGGGCATAGTAAATAACTACAGCAGAATTTCATTTAATTTTGGGCCTACTCTAATGAAGTGGATAAAAAGCGAAGCCGAAGAAACTTATGAAAAGATAATTGAGGCTGATAAAATTAGTGCAGGGAAATTAAACGGACACGGTAATGCAATCGCACAACCCTATAACCACACAATATTACCTCTGGATTCTCCACAGGATGCTGAAACACAGTTAGCATGGGGTCTGCAAGATTTTAATTATCATTTTAACCGTCCTGCGGAAGGACTATGGCTTCCTGAGGCTGCAATAAATCAGCAGACTATTGATTTGCTTATTCAATATGGAATCTCTTTTGTTATACTATCACCATGGCAGGCAGAAAAAATAATTTTTGATGATGGGAAAGTAATTAACAGCTCTGCTGGATTCACCCCCCCCTTGCTTAATCAACCTTTTCGTTTGGAGGGAAAGTCAGGATCAGTTGCAGCCTTCTTTTACAACCCGGATCTTGCTTCCGGTATTAGTTTCGGTCATTTCCTGAAAAATGCTGATAAACTCTATAATACCATAAAAGAGTACTCAAATCAGGATGATGTTTGCAATTCTCTCATTCATACAGCAACCGATGGGGAAATTTATGGTCACCATGAACCGTATGGGGATATGTGTCTGGCCGCCCTCATTAAAAAATTTGATAGAGACCCTGCCCTTCAGCTTACAAACTATGGAGCATTTCTGGAAAAAAATCCCCCCAAGGCAACTGCACAGCTTAAACAAGGTGAAGATTCCAGAGGTTCTTCATGGAGCTGTTCACATGGAGTTTCAAGGTGGTATAAAGATTGCGGATGTTCAACTGGTGGTGAAAAAAACTGGAATCAAAAGTGGCGGGTTCCTTTGCGTACAGCCTTTAAAGATCTAAATATATCCTTAATGGACATTTTTACCAAAGAAGCCTCCCTACTTACAACATTGGATCCTGAAAAAATTCTTCTTGAATATGGAAAAGTAATTTGCGGAGCAGAAAACCCCCGTGATTTTGTACATAAATTTCTTTCAGAAAGCAGCTCACCTAACGTACAAAGCAAACTATTAACCCTGCTGGAAGGACAAAAATTCAGACATTTCATGTTTACCTCCTGCGGATGGTTTTTTGCTGACATCTCGGGAATAGAACCCAGACAAAATATTCAGTATGCATTACATGCTATAAAGTTATACGCAGAATTTACTGATATTGATTTAAGGAAGCAGCTTGAAAGCCTACTTGGAAAAGCTGAGAGTAATATTTCGGAAATGAAAAATGGAAAAACTCAGCTGTTGGCAATATTACCAAGAATTCAGGGAATTTATGAAGGTGCTGCCTATTTTGCTTTGAGTTATTTTCTTATTACTGATAATCCTACCCATAATTCTGATTATGGATTTTTCCATCTTCTGGATTTTTCAGAAAATGATGTTGAAAAGAGTGTTGGAAGTAATAATGAGATTATGAGAAATTTTTCAGTAATAATTGAAGACACTACAATACTTAAGAAATATAGTTGTGAAGTTTTATTGTATGATAACATTAATGACGAAATAGTAATTAAAGTAAGAATGAAATCAGGATTTATGGAACCGGTTACTATTCCATTGCATCTGCTGCCTCAAAGGATACTCAACAGTATCACCAAATGGGCTAATGAAAGCTTGGAAATGAACTCTGGATTTGATCTGCAAAAAATCAGCAACATTCTTAGGGTATTTACAACTTCAAAAGGAACTCTCTATTACTCACAAAATCAATTTACTCAGGACAAAAAACCTGATTCCACATTTTTAGGATACTGCATACTGTATATCCGATATGAATTCTCATTAGAGGATTATTGTCAAAATTCTCAATTAGCAAATCAAAGCAACCTGTTATCTGCATTACTGTCCATTATCGGTGAGTTTGGTTCTGATCAGGATATAAAAACAATAAAATCTTTAATACAAGAGTTTCTGAAAAGACAAATTGATAAATTTGTAATATCTCAGAATGAAAAATGTGCTTTAAAATTAACTGAACTCCTTAAAACCATCTTAAAAAGTGGGTTCAGTGTAGATATAACGAGACTTCAGGAAATAGTTTTCAATTTAATAAGAGATGATCGTTTTAAAACGATACATAATAAGAAAGGACTAATATTACTTACTCAACAGCTGGGAATTTCTCTAAGTAGATAAAAACACCCTATCTTAACTTTGCCTGAAGCAAATCACGGGCATGAGCAATTGCAGAATCTGCAGATGAATTACCCGAAAGCATTCTGGCAATTTCTGCCACCCGCTCATCTTCCCCAAGCCTTCGCACCTCTGTTATGGTTCGTAAGTTTTGTTCTCGTTTATACACAGAAAAATGCGTATCTGCTTTTACAGCAATTGAAGCAAGGTGGGTAATGCAGAGAACTTGCCTCTTTTGAGCAAGCTTACTGAGGTGATCACCCACAGATGAAGCTATAGCACCACCGATTCCAGCATCAATTTCATCAAAAATCAGTGTTTCAATAGTATCATTTTCTGAGAAAACTGTTTTTACGGCAAGCATTATTCTTGATAATTCACCACCTGAGGCAACACCCTTCAACTCTTTTGCCGGCTCACCAATATTAGGAGAAATTTTAAAAAAAACAGTATCTATACCATAAGAATGGGAATGTGAGACGGATTCATGGATTTCATCAGGTACAACTTCCACGGTAAATTCCGCTTGCGGCATACCTAATAGTGCAAGATGTTTCTTGATTCCCGGTCCCAACCTTTCTGCAGTATACTTTCGTGCCTGAGATAATTTAACTGCCATTTCCGACAATTCAATTTCCAGCTTTGCTATAACTTTTTCCAGTTCATCTCTATCTGCATACTCATTATCCATATCTGAAAGCTTTTCAACTGCTTTGTCTCTGTACTCCAGAACTTCCAGGATTGTATTCCCGTATTTTCTCATCAAATTTTTAATCAACTGCAAACGTTCCTGAATAGCATCAATGCGCTCCGGTGAAAAATCGATTGAATCACGATACTGACGAAGAAAATCGTAGGCATCCTCAAGCTCATAGAGAGAGTTTTCCACCTGCTTTTCTACTTGCTCAAGTCGACCGTCAATAGATAAAGCTTCTGAAAGTGATTTCTGAGCTGATTTAACAAGACTTATTACACCGGGATTGGAATCACCATAAAGGATTCTGCTGCATTCAGCTATATATTCGGTTAATTGCTCAGATTGGGACAACCTGTGCAATTCTTCCTGAAGTTCAAGATCCTCATTTGGAAGCAATACAGCAAGCTCAATCTCGCGAACTGCATATTCAAGCATATCTTTTTCCCGGATTGTTTCCCGCTCTGATGTATGAAACGAAGCAAGTTCTTGCCTTAATTTTCTTAATGTATCGTAGTTAACACCATAGTTCATTACCTGAATACTCAATTTCCCATACGAATCAAGCAGTTTTCGCTGTGATTCTTCATACAAAATTGACTGGTGTTCATGCTGACCATGCATATCAAAAAGATATTTAGAAATAAACTGCAAATCTTTAAGCGTCATTTGTTCTGATTGTATGAAAATAGAGCTGCGACCATTAATTCGTACTATCCGTTTAATAATAATTGAATTATCATCACACTCGATCCCATGATCCTTTAACCAGTTCCTCAATTCCAGATCATCAGGAATGCGAACTACTGCTGTTACAATGGTTTCTTTGCTGCCGGTTCTAACAGACGTGCTGTCTCCACGAACACCTAAAATCAGACTGATTGCGCCGATAAGAATTGATTTCCCAGCGCCGGTTTCACCACTGAGAATGTTTAGCCCTTTCGTGAAGGTCAAAGTCAAATCATCAATCAATGCAAAATTTTTAATATGCAAAGTCTCAAGCATCAGAATCTCCGGACCAATTCAGTTTTGCACGGACAACTTCATAGAAGTTCCGTTTATTTGATAAAACCAGCAAAGCACGCCCTCTGGATCTCTCGACCATCACTATATCACCCTCTTTCAACGGAAGCATTTCCTGCCCGTCTATGGAGAGATTCAAATCCGTTCTTTGGTGCTCTAAAACCTCTATATGAATAATATCCTCTCCTGAAACAACAATAGGCCTGTTCGAGAGAGTAAATGGGCATATGGGGGTAACAATCAATGCATCCATCTCAGAATCCAAAATTGGTCCGCCGGCTGCAAGACTGTAAGCCGTAGACCCGGTAGGAGTTGCAACCAGAATTCCATCTGCCCTGAAAGTTCCTAATCGTGTCTCATTAAGAGTAAGTTTCAATTTAACTATATTTGAAACGCCATTGGCTTTAACAACCAGATCATTCAGCCCACGACTCATAAATATATTTTCACCATCCCTGGTTACAGCAACACGAATCATCAATCGATGAGACAATCCTGTTTTTCCTGCCACAAATTGATCAAAAGCCTCTTTCCATTCATCCATAGATACTTCAGTAATAAAACCAAATGTACCGAGATTAACGGCAAGAATAGGTATCCCCCTATCCTGGAGAATACGCGAACAAAACAGTACTGTTCCATCCCCCCCAAGACTAAAAACCAGATCGATATTATCAATTACAGGTGGTTCAACTCTTCCTGAAAGACGAAAGATTTGAACTTCTATGTTTAATCTCAACAAATATGCTGATATCTCAGAAACAAGTGCTTCTGCCTGAGGTTTGTTGAGATTAACTACTACCAGAACTTTATTTATTGAACGTTTCATAGCACCTCTTTATGTGCTGAAATCATGGTAAGGTGGATAGTACCTTAACCAGAGTTTTTAACTGATCCTTCGACAACAAAGGATACAATGGAAAAAACAGCGTCCTTAATCTAAAAGGAATACTGTTTGGATAAAGATTCTGGTCAACCTCAACTCTACTTACAGCACAGCTCTCAAATGGGTTTACCGTTTCAATCTTGTATCTGCGGGTAAACTTATTGACCTCTTTAATCCTTGAATCCAGCAAAATAGGCAGCACATACCCATTTGCTAAAATTAAATCTGAACTCTCAATCAGTATTTTATGTTTAGTTTTACTAACAGAACTTCTAAACAGAGCCAAATACTCCCGCCTTCTCTCAATTAAACCAGACATGGCCTTAAACTGCACAATCCCCAGCGCAGCATTCATGTCAGGCATCAGCTCCAATTTTCCTGTTATGTCCACCAACTCCTGAAGTGGTTTTATATACTTCTTTTCATTTAGTATTAAAGCCGCTCCTCCTCCGGTAGTAATAACTGATTCCTCTTCAAAAGCTGATATTATTATAGACGCAATTTCACCAGGTTTATATTCATTTTTTCTTGTACCAAATCCCTGAGTTATATCCTCAATTATAGGGATAGGTATTTGTGAAAGCTTTTTATAATCTGGAAGATTGCCAAAGGGATCATGTATGATCAATGCAGAAGGATTTTGCGGAAGCAGCTCTTTAACCGCTTCAGGAGAGATACATCCTGTATATTGATCTACGTCAGCAAATAAAATGCTACTTTGTAGTTTTTCAAGAATATCAACATACCAGGATGGTGAAAGCGGTGATATGATTACCTTTGAATCTTTTCCAAGATGCAGTAAATTACATGCTGTTTCAAAGGCACTTACGTAAGACCTCATAAGGGTACAACTTTCTGCTTCAAAGTAATCTCTGATTAAGTGAGAAAACTCTTTATATTTTTCCCCTGGTCCTATAGCCTCATCAACCATTGTATTGAGTACTGAATCCATATCTTTTCGCTTCAAAGTTGGTTTAAAGAGTTTTATCATGCAACAAATACCTGTTTAATCATTTCCTTTCATTTTATTTCTTATTTAGAATAATTGAGAAGTATTTACTTTGCAATAGGCAATATAAAAATGTATAAGCCGAATTTAGGTTTTACCTAAAATAAGTGATGATTTTGCTGTTGCTTTTTTTAAAAGTTAGTTCTAAAGTCATCATATGCCGTCACACATTGCTCATACTTTATTTGGCAGGGAAACAGCACACCTCGCTAATTTTACTATTTCACATACAAAATGGTTTACTCTCGGATGCCAGGGTCCGGATATTTTCCTGCACAATCAACGTACCATGCCTTCCTCTTTATTTTGGGGAAAATCACTGCACAGAAAAAATTATGGGATGTTTTGTTACGCATTAATACAGGGAATGCTCACTTCAGGTGAAAACTGGAGTTCTCCCATTGGTTCATATATTTTTGGCTTTATAACTCATGCCTTTCTTGATCGTGAAACACATCCTTTCATTACCTACTTTTCCGGTTGGGGAAAAGATAATAAATTATTTCACCCTTTTTTAGAGAGATTAATTGATATTGAAATTAGCAGCTTTTATTCGATTAAAAGTCCTGATAAATACTCTTTTTATAATTCAATATTCCTCGGTCCTGAATCTCCTGAAAACCTGACAAATACTCTCACCAAAGCAATCAATATTCAATTTAACAATCCTTATTCACATGAAGATATTTGTATCCGTATCAGTAATGCCTACAATGATACTATGCACTTTTTACGGAAAACAGATACCTGGAGAAAGGATCTTGTAGAGCGAATTAAAACTATTGAAAAAGAGAGTGTTCAATCACGTCTCTTAGCTTTGTTTCACCCACCTTATATCCCTGACTATCTTGATGTATTAAATACCGGACATTCAGAGTGGAAACACCCGTGGGCTCCGCATGTTACTTCAAAAAAGAGTTTTAACGAAATTTTTGTAAGTGCTGCCCAAACCGCTGCTGAGAAATTCGAATTAATACTCTCAGAGAAAACAGAGAACTTGATTCATGTAATTGGTAATGAGAGTTTAAATACTGGGTTGCCTCATTCATCCGGCGCACTACCTAAGGTATCTTCGCCACTTCCTTTAGGGACGTTTCTGCAAGAGCTTTATAGTTAACTTGTTAACGGAATAAAAAAGAGAAAAAAAAGCCTGGCATACGACACGGGAAAAGCTCTTCGTTTCCCCGATCTTATCCAGACTACTTCACCACTCTTTTTAAGAAAGCTCCTTTTGTTCTCAGAAGCTTTTCCTGGGCAGAAACCGGCAGGTTTCTGCTTAGATTGTTTTAGACCAATGTTTTATTTAAAAGCACCCATTTCAGGGTGCTTTTAAATAAAAAAAAGCCTGGCAACGACCTACTCTCCCACGGACGAACCGCAGTACCATCGGCGCAAGAGGGCTTAACTACCGTGTTCGGGATGGGAACGGGTGGGACCCCTCTGCTATGGTCACCAGACTTACTTAGTTTATCTCTGCACCCCTCCACTCTCATGGACCGGATACAGTAACAACCTAAGTTATTCTCTTTCTTTCTCTCTTACCAACGCGTTGAATATCGGTGATCTGCTTCTTTTCAAGCAGATCACTTTTCAACACAAGTGTGAACGGTTCAGGATGAACTTAATAATATGGTCAAGCCGCACGATAAATTAGTACTGGTCAGCTAAACATGTTGCCATGCGTACACTTCCAGCCTATCAACCAGATGTTCTCTCTGGTATCTTCAGTCCAGTTCTCCTGGATGGGATGTCTCATCTTGAGGAGGGCTTCCCACTTAGATGCT
>JABMQR010000004.1 GCA_013202335.1 Bacteroidota bacterium | reverse complement strand
CTGCTCTTCAGATTACTGACAGCAATGATCGGGAAAATTGAAACTAATCTGGAAAGCTTTCAGCAGGAGTTTCTGGAAAATACTGGAAACAATCCAGTAATTGAACGAATCAACCTGTTTGTAAAAAAGCAGTCCAGAAGGACAAAAACACTGTTAAGGTCAATAGACATATGAAAGGGTGTGATTTGAGTCACACAACTGCTTAAGCTGCAAAGCAGCTCCTCTAACTTTGTGGATTCTCCACAAAAAACCCGCCCCGGCAAGTTTTCAAGTAATTCAGCGCGTGCACCTGCCCTGTCATTTCAAGTTCATTTCGATAAATGGGATCATGCCAGCCCTCAATATCAATACTTCCTTCAAATCCGCCAATCCTGAGATCACTAATAATATCGGTCCAGTTACTGTCCCCAAATCCAGGAGTTCGATGAAACACAAAAGGCGGTGCTATCTGTACTTTTCCCGGAAGGGCAATATCATCGGGCACCGATGCATGAATTCCATATTTCCTGACTACATCCCAGTGTATTGTTGCATCTTTACCATGTACATGAAAAATTTTGGGCACCCACTCCCGAAGCTGAGGCATGGGGTCAATAAGGCTGACCATCTGGTGGCAAGGCTCCCACTCAAGTCCAATAGAATCGGTATCTATCGCATCGAACATGAGCTGCCATGCTGTTGGGTTATGTGCAATATTCCAGTCGCCGCTCTGCCATGTGCCGCCCATATCACAATTTTCAAAAGCAATCCGTACATTTCCTGCAGCAGCTTTCTCAGCGAGAGGAGACCATACTTCTCTGTAGCGGTCGATGCTTTCATCAATCCTCCGTCCCCTAAGCCTTCCGGTAAAACCACTTACGATATCACACCCAAACAGATGGGCATTATCAATAATCTCTTCCCAACTCTTCAGAGTCTCAAGATCAGCCTCTTCTGTTTCCATGGGATTCCCGAAAACACTCAAACTGCTTATAACAGCTCCGCTGCCTTCAAGTACCGAAAGCACCTCGTCTGCCATTTTCTGCCATTCCACCTCTCTGGTAGTTTTCCAGAAGGTAATACTGAATGATTCAAATCCGCGAGGCAGAATTTGTGTAATATACTTTGCTACACCTTCACCGCCGTTCACAAGTGTACCTATTCGAATCTTTTCCTTTGATAAATCGTGCATACAACTCTCCTTTTTCTCTTCTGGGGTAATACAATCCCTACAATTTTATAGAAATTTTTTTACCACTCTCTGCACTCGCTATTGCCGCATGAACCATTGCAAGGCTCTTTATATTATCTGTACATACAGTTTGAGGAATTGCTTTGCTGTTGAGGAAATCCCTGAATTCAGCAATTACCCCCGAATGCCCTGAATACCTGAGCTCTTCAATTTGAGCTGGTTCAATAGCTCTTTGCTCATGTATGAATCCTTTTTGAGTTGATGCAACTTCACCTCGAACAGCTTCATTTCCATCCCAGGTTACGACACCTTTTTCACCCTGTGCTCTCCAACTGCTCTCCCATGAAGTATTCAGCCCCTCTGCACACCAGCTTCCCCTATAGGTAAAAATCAGTCCATTGCTCATTTCAAAGATAGCAGCAGCGGAAGCTCCATGGTGATACCAGGATCCTGACGGATTCCATTCATAACAGTAGACCGAGACAGGATCGCAGCCAGAGATAAATCTTGCCTCATCAAAGCTGTGAATTGCCATATCAAGAAGCAGCACATGTTTCATCTCATCTCTAAATCCACCAAAGTGAGGAGCAAGGTAAAAATCAGCATTAAGCGTAGTTAATGTACCAATTTCCCCTGTGTTAATAAGGTTTTTAAATGCTATAATATTTTTGTTGTATCGTCTGTTTTGTATGACGCTGTAATTTTTCCCTGCCTCTTCTGCCGCTTTTACCATGCGGTGAGCCTCTTCCATATTCGCCGCCATAGGCTTCTCACCAAGTACATGGCACCCGGCCTGAAGGGCAGGCAAGGTAACCCCGCAATGCGCCTCAGGAATCGTGCAATCAAAAACAACCTCTGGTTTTACGGCGGCGATAACCCTCTCCAGATCTGTTCCTGAAAGAGCATGCAATCCTCTTTCAGCATTCAGCCGTTCAGCCGCCTCAATATTTATGTCGACCACTCCCACAATGGAAAACTCAGGAAAATGCTCCAGGGCATCAAACCATGCACTGGTAATACTGCCGCACCCGGCAATAACAACTGGAATCTTCTTTAACATCTTTATCCTCCGTCCCTAAATATAAATATACCAGACCGGGTTGAATAGATCTTGCCCAATTATCTAATTATTTTGTTCTATTGTCCATTTTTATTGAATCAAAATTTAATAAATCCTATAATCACAGCATGGCACTTAACCAATTTCATGCAATGAACATTCATCTCTCCTCAAAAGAATTGAATTATAGAGAACTGCATACCCACGACCACCATGAGCTGGTATTTTGTACAAACGGCAGCGGTTTTCAGATTAATGAGACCCAAACCATGCCCCTTGAACAGGGAGATATTTTCTTCTTTCCCGCCGGTCAACCTCACAACTCATATTGCCGGGAGGGACAACGCTTCAGTTTACTGGTTTTTTCGTTTACCAGGGATGCTTTTTCACGAAAACCCGATTCGCTCATGGAAATGCTAATTCCAAGCCTCACAGAAAATGCGATGCATGAGAACAAAATCCCCTGCGCAAGTCCTGAACTAGTACAGCCTCTTCTTGAAAAAAGCCTTGCAGAGTTTAGAAACCATGACATCGCTTACATCTCAGCATCTCAACTATATCTGGAGCAATTCTTTATTACACTTTGGCGGGATAAATCATTTCAAAACAAATTCAAGATTACCAACCATCAACCCACCCCAATGGATCATATAAAGAAAGTCGTTGACTACATTGAATATCAATACAATCAACCGCTCTCAATTGCGGGAATCTTAAGTTTTTGCCCTTTAAGCAGGAGTCACTTCCATACAACATTCAAACAGTATACCGGTTGTTCTTTTATTGAACATCTTCAGAAAGTACGCATCAATAATGCCTGCCGCATGCTTACTGAGTTAGAGAATCTGCAAATGATAGAAATTGCTCACAAATGCGGATTTGGTAATCAGAGCCACTTTTGTCATGTTTTTAGGAAGATAAAAAAAATGAGTCCCGGGCAATACAGAAAATCAGTAAAGCTTGCTACAATTGAGTATCCCGCAACATAGGAGACTTTTCTTATGTTCAGCAGATGTAAATCAACCCTATTGCTCATAGTCGTCATTATGTTTTCCGGTATCGCAGCGACATTAACAGCCTCAAATGAAGTCCCATTACCTGACATGATTCTGGTAGATGCAGGCAGTTTTTCATTGTATGATTATTGCACGCAGTTACGATGGTCCAAAGCAACGGGACCGGGCCTGCGGATTCAGACTGGTAAGAACAGTTTTCTAGAATATTATAAAAGAGGATGTGAAATATGCAGACAATCATCAGTAATAATATCTTACAAATTAGTGTCAAACATCATGGGGCGGAACTATCAAGTCTGATACGCAAAAGGGACGGAGCAGAACTACTGTGGCAGGGTGATCCTGAATACTGGACAGGTCAGTCCCCCGTATTATTTCCGATAGTGGGCAATGTTCCAGAAGATATATACAGCTTCAGCGGCAATACCTATCCACTGGGTCGTCATGGATTTGCACGGAGAAGTGACTTTGAACTGGAGATAAATTCTGAATCACAACTTCGGTTTGTACTGCGCAGCAATGAAAAGAGCAAAGCTGTCTATCCCTTCGATTTTGCATTATTTGAAACTTTTACCCTGAAGAATAATCTGCTGGAAGTTGATTTTGAGGTTCAGAACACCGGAAAAGAGCCGCTCTACTTCTCTATTGGAGCCCACCCTGCCTTCAAGTGTCCGATGAATCCTGATGGATTTATGAGTGATTATCATCTTGAATTCGAACGGAATGAAAATTTGAACCGTCGTATGCAGGGAGACCCTCTGTTAACAGGAGAGCAGGTTCCTTTTCTTCGCAACAGCAATGTTATACCCCTCTCTCACGAGCTCTTTTACGACAACGCAGTTATTCTTCAGGAAGTTAAGTCGAATTGGATCGACCTTATTCAGGATGATGGAGAGACCTCCGTCCCCATAATTCGTCTTCATGCAAAAGGGTTTCCCTATCTCGGTATCTGGGCACCGGTAAATGATGCACCTTTTGTCTGTATAGAACCCTGGTATGGAGTAGCCTCCACGGTTGGGGACAGCGATGATCTGCCGTCCAAAGAGGGCATAATGAAACTTGCTCCTGGAGCTGCATTTACATGTACATATGGTATTGAGGTGCTGTAACTTATCTGGAATTAGCAGCTGCTACACATTCGCTTTCGCTTTTCCCTGTTTTTTTCTGCTGTTCATAATAGGTCGTGCAAGAACTGCCCCTGCTTTAATAAAGGGACTCTCTAAACTCTTTTGAACATTCTTAAAGACCTGACGAACCTGAATATCCTGCGGACAGGCCTCTTCACACTTGCTGCAGTCAATACAAGAACTGGTCCAGTGGAAATCCCAATCATCGGTCGCAGCTCCGGCATCCATCATATGAGCAATTTTAGCCCCGGCCTTACCAAACATATAATAATTATTTAGATTCTTAAAAGCAGACGGAATATTAATTCCGGACGGGCAAGGCATGCAATAGGCACAACCGGTACAACCTACCTTCATTAATTTCTGATAGGTATCCCGCACATTCTCGAGTATAGAGAGCTCCTGTTCTGTAAGACTGTTTGGTAATGACTCAGCGGCAATCCGTATATTTTCCTTTATATGTTCCTCATTATTCATTCCCGACAGCACCATGGTTACCGCAGGATGATTGTAGACCCACCTGAAAGCCCAATCAGCCGGGCTCCGTTTAATAGGAGCAGAATCATACAAAGCTTTTATCTCTTTAGGCATTTTTCCGACTAATGAGCCGCCGCGAAGCGGTTCCATAGCAATAACACCCATATCTTTACTGGCGGCATATTCAATTCCCCTTATACCAGTCTGAAAATTCTGATCCAGAATATTATACTGCACTTGCACGAAATCCCAGTTATATCCATCAACAATGCGTATAAACGCTTCATAGGTTCCATGAAAAGAGAATCCCATATGACGCACTTTCCCCTCACGTCTAATTTTATCCATAAACTCAATAATTCCAAAAGAGAGCATTTTATCCCAGGAGGATCCGTTCATTGAGTGCAAAAGATAATAATCGATATAATCCAGCTGCAGGTTTTTTAACTGTTTTTCAAATATTTCTTCAATTTTCTCTTTTTTATTGATAAAAAAACAGGGTAGTTTGGTGGCGACCTTCACCTTCTCACGATATCCATCCTTCAGGACATATTCACCTAAGAAGTTTTCCGACTGGCCTTTGTGATACGGATAGGCTGTATCCAGATAGTTTACACCCTCATCAACTGCAAAACGAATCTGTTTAAGCGCAGTATCCTTATCAATTGAGCTGATCATTCCCCCGCCGCCTTTTGGGGGTAACCGCATACACCCGAACCCCAGAGCAGATATTTTCTCATCAGAATTCGGCATTGTCCTGTACTGCATCTCTGTCACCCCTTACTCAGTTGCTTACATTGGCAAATCCTCTTTTAACATAGCGTATTCATACGAATCAGTCCATAATGGGGAGCCAGAAACATCTCTGCGGAAAAAAACATTCCTGCGCAGCAGTCCTTCCCTGGTCATACCAATTTTTTCCAGCACTCTCCAGGAGGCAATATTCTCCGGATTGCAGTGGGCCACTATCCGATGGATATCAAAATGCTTAAAACCATACTCAATTACTGCACGTGAAGCTTCGGTTGCATATCCTTTTTTCTGATAATCCGGGTTGAAAATAAACCCTAATTCCCAGGTCATGAATTCCTCAGGTTCAGTCTGGGTAAAGTAAATATGTCCAATCAGCATATTTGTACTTTTAAGAATAACCGCTAAAAAATCGATCCCCTGGGATCTTTCTTTGGTAACTGCCGCAGTCTCTTCCCGGGAAAGAGGATCTCCTGGTTCATAGCGATAAATTACCGGATTAGAGAGATATGCATACAGGGAATCTGCATCCTGCTCCTGAAATTTACGTATAAGAAGTTTTGGGGTCTGGATCATACGATACTCCAAACTACATAAGATTATTTAACTGATCTGAAAACGGTGGGTGGGTTTGTGACTAATTTATTATTATGTAACAGATTACTACCCACATTTTTTTTAATTACGCCTATACAATAGATTGTGTTCACAAGCGTGGAGATAGATTTATATTAACCTGAAAAGCGAGTGTTTTCTCATTCAGAATTATATCAATCTCTTTGGATACTTCCCGGAGTGGTCCTAAAAACAGGCTAAACCCTATACTCAACTTCGCAGAAAGCCGTATCCACGCTTGTGAACACTATAAACTTACTTCATCATCAGATGCACACCTGCTGTTCTGAAAGTCTTCGGCAGAGCAAGAATATTAGGATTCTTCCCGACATATTTCTCTGCATCCTTTAATGCCGTCTCAAAATCAGGAGTGGTCTTCATGCCCATACCACGAGCAAATCCCGGTTCGTAGGCCCCGGCTATATAGATGGCAGAACAGTGCTGTTCGGCAATATGTCCACAGGAAATCATGGAAAAACAGTGGAATGGATGGTATCCATAGTTGTATCGGTATTTTTTGATAAACTCTTCGTTAGAACTAAAATACTCCCCATATTTTGCAAGATCCGGAAGTGAGTAGTGATAATCTTTCTGGTAAAGATCATACAGTTCACGATAACCGGTAAATTCCTCATCATGAAAATACCCATTACAGATGGATGCACAAATGACCACGCAATTGTCGCTCATAATGCGTTTATGTCTGATAATATTGGCTGAGATTGCCTGCATGATCAGAAGCGGGTTTGTACCATGCCCATTACCGTAATGGAATTTTTGCGGCATACCGAAGATCATAATATCATATTTCTTCTCCGCCCAGGGAATATAGGTTCTCTTATCAGCAACTTCCCAGGAAAGAGGCTGAATCTCTTCGGCACTTCCGGTAAAAACAGCAATCTGCCGCTGCTTCGTATCGAGGACTGCATCGCAGGTGAAGAACTTGTTCCCCATGCATTTTTCCATATGCTTACCGATGGAATCGAACTTTTTCCTCATCAGACTGTGGCTGTTAACCGGAGTAAAATCGGGTCGATGCATAACTTCGGGCACATGGTGTGCAGCAATAGATTTCCAGTGAGTGATTCCTGTTGCACAGTGTTTATAACCACCGGAATATCCACCGTAGGGATTCCCCAGTGCATGTCCAATAAGGACAGCGAGATCCGCATCAAAAACATCTTTATTCATGATGACTGTATCATTCATTTCGTTTGTACCGAGATCAACCAGGTTGTCCCAATCCTCACTATCATGATTAACAATCTGTCCATTTCCCCAAAATTGATTGAAGGTTTGCTCTCCAAGAATGTTCCTGATCTCTTCTTTTGTATTTTTTCTATGCAGGCCGTTACTGCAGATAAGCTTGATATCCTTTTTCTCAACCCCGGCCTTCAGGCACTCTTCAACAATGATCGGGATTGAGAGCTTTCTGTGAGATGTCTCCTGAAATCCGCCTTTCACGATATCAGGGAAAACAATTGCGACTTTAGATCCTTTTTTCACCAGTTCAGCAATCGGTTTCATACCAATAGGATTCATGATTGATTTTCTTGTCTCATCTTCGGGATTTTCCAATGCAGGTGGATCCGGAACAGTTTCTCCGGGAATAAAAATGTCTGCACTGTCCGGAAGCTCTGCACTCATATACCCCTGACCATACTCAAAATCTATTTTTTTCATACTCTTTTCTCCTATGAAGATCTATTATTCATGATTGATTTTCAAAATGAAAGCGATTTCATTTTACGTTGCTATATTGCCTATTGTCAAGTTTTTTTTAATTATTAGACAAGTACAAACATGCTAAATACAGTGTTATAATGATTTTCTTGACAAATTTCAGTTCAGCTCTTAAAATGAAACCGTTGCCATCCATTAAGTGTTGAGGTGGATTTTTGCAGAATATCGATATGAATTATATTGCAGTTAAAGCGGGAGTCTCACTCTCCACCGTTTCACGGTGTATTCATTCTCCCCATCTGGTTAAAGAGTCCACAAGAAAAAAAATTCTGAGTATCATGCAGGATCATAACTATGTATACAATGCTCATGCCGCAGAATTTTCCAAGAAAAAAACATCTATGGTGGGGCTTATCATACCAACTGTAAAAAGTTCAATCTTTGCGGAATTTATTGATGGAATTCAGAACAGACTAAAAACGACCAGCTTCTCCCTCACCATGGGGTATTCAAATTACAGTAAAGAGGAAGAACTTAAGCTGATCAATGTATTTCTGCAGCGCCGCTTTGCCGGAATGATTGTCGTTGGAATAAAGGACAATACCCACGACACCATCATCTCAGCAGTAAAAAACAAGAGTATATCTGTGGTATCCACCTGGGAAGTTTTTAATGATCCGATCATCAGCTGTGTGGGTTTCGATAACCGAAAAGCTTCATACCGTATGACAAAATACCTGCTTAGCCTCGGGCATAAGAAAATTGCCATCATTCTGGGTCCCTACTCTCAGGAGCTGCGGGTTAAAAGAAGACTTGACGGGTATATAGATGCACTTAAGGAAAGTAAAATTGAGCTGAACCCCGATTATATTATAGAAACGATCCCTACCCTGTTTGAGGGGAAAGCGGGAATGGAGCGCCTGCTTGATCTGGATGAACCGCCGACAGCAGTTTTCGCGGCTAGCGACGTCCTGGCCATGGGGTCCATAAAGGCTGTTCAGAACCGCAATCTCAAGGTTCCTGAAGATATTTCAATTGCAGGATTTGACAACATTGATCATGCATCCTACTGCAGCCCACCTCTTACAACAGTAAAAGTTCCTGCCTATGAGATGGGTGATATGGCAACTCAACTTCTCATTACAAACATCGAAAATGAGAATCGTGAGCATAAAAGGTACATCCTTGATACAGATATCATAATCAGAGAATCCTGCCGACCGCTGGGTTGAGGATCGGTTAATACAACTTCACAATTTTTTCTTGAATCCTATAAGCCGGCTCGGGTCGTATCCCTGTGATGCATAAAACGCTATAGAGTCCTCTCTGCCTGCTTCAGTCATAAACTGAATTTGTCTGCAGCCTTTGTTCCGGGCAGCTTGTTCCAAAGCTTCCATCAATCTCCTGCCTACACCCGTTCTCCGGTAATCCGCGCTTACAACAAAATCCTCCATTACCATAAATGGTTCACATTCTCCGTAGAGCTCTTCACATATAATTCCCATGATAGAGCCCACAACACGCTTCCCGTCAACAGCAGAGAGGAAAATATATGCAGGATTATCTTTTAAATCATCAAACTTTGCGACCATGCGGGTACGATTTGATGCCTCTCCCCAAAACTCTTTATAGAGAAGTGCCAGAGACTCCACATCCCCGGCAAGCATCTCTCTTATTACAATATCATTCATATTGACAATGACTCCCTATTGACTTGTTACAGGATTCCGGCGAATGGTCTTTCCCTCACCAAAGTTCAGTGAATAACCGGAAAGGCTGTGCGGCTCTCCCGGTGGAAAATCCGTGGTCAGTAGCTGAGCTCCTGATTCAAGTGCAGTTTTGGTTCTGGTATCATCAGGGATCAGATCGCTGTCAGCACGAGTCCTCACTATATACCCTGCCTGCACCAACTCTTACCGGCTTATGTTTTAATTCTGTTGGTATTTTCATATTAGTTAGTCCTCTTAGAAATTAATCTATTTAGTACTCTAATAATCTACTTGTTTACTATATACCAATTGACAAAGCAAGTCTCTTCTATGGAGATTGATAGAAAAGTACTTTGTACTATAACCTTGTCTTGGCTCTACACCAAACAAGACTTTAATGAGGATTAAAATAATTTCGGGTATGCTTTCTCATTGACTGCTGCGAAAAAGTTAGTCTACTTACACATCTTCTTCAGTATTTTCAGCTTCATCTTCAGCAGCTTCTTCCTCTCCATCGACAATTTCCAGGTTGTCTTCATTGACATCTGCTGCTTTATTCAATTTCTTCAGGCGTTTTTCTTCTTTCTTTTTCTTCTTCGCTAAATCCCTTTGTCGTTTTTCGTACTGATAATTTGTTTTGGCCAATGTTATATCCTTAAATTCTTTTTCTTAATTCTCTCTATCTACACTCATCATACTAATTGATAAATGCTAAATATTAAATGGCTGATTCCAAAGGATTCCAAAGGATTCCAAATACGTACAAATTATTCATAAGAACGAGTTATGGTATGTTATACTCTTTTTCAACTGACCCGAAGCCGGCGGGTTATCTAATTGATATACCTAATTAAACAAAAGAATTGTTCGAACAAAAAACTTTTTCACGTTTTTGAGTGAATATTTCAG
>JABMQR010000337.1 GCA_013202335.1 Bacteroidota bacterium | reverse complement strand
TAAACATTTTTACTTATGGATATCTACAAACCATCAGAAGACCGTTATGAAACAATAAAATACAAACGGTGCGGAAACAGCGGATTACACTTACCACAAGTTTCATTAGGATTATGGCATAATTTCGGAGATGTTGATTTATTTGAAAATTCAAAGGAGATCCTTTTCAGGGCTTTCGATCTGGGTATAACACATTTCGACCTGGCTAATAATTATGGCCCTCCACCAGGATCGGCTGAAGAGAACTTTGGTAAAATTTTGAAAAAAAATCTTACTCCTTATCGTGATGAATTAATTATTTCATCAAAAGCAGGATATTATATGTGGCCGGGACCTTATGGTGAATGGGGTTCAAAAAAATATCTTATCGCGAGCCTCGATCAAAGCCTGCAACGAATGGGATTAGACTATGTTGATATATTTTACTCGCACAGACCTGATCCGGATACTCCGCTGGAAGAAACAATGGGAGCTCTTGCACAGGTTGTTAAACATGGAAAAGCGCTTTATGTTGGTTTATCCAACTATGATGCTGAAACAACAAGGAAGGCTACTAAAATCCTGGATTCACTCAATACTCCATGCCTTATACACCAACCCAGGTACTCAATGCTTGACAGATGGGTTGAAGATTCATTGCTTGATGTTCTGGAAGAAAAAGGAATTGGATGCATCTGCTTCTCCCCGTTAGCACAGGGTCTGCTAACTGACAAATATATTAAGAACATACCCGAAAATTCACGTGCGGCAAAACCGCATGGGTTCCTTCAAAAAACTACAATCACACCTGAATTACGGAAAAAAATTATTAAACTGAATACCGTGGCTGTTCGCAGAGGACAATCACTTGCTCAAATGGCTCTGGCATGGATACTAAAAGACGACAGGATAACATCTGTACTTATTGGAGCCAGTAGTGTTGATCAACTTGAAGATTCTCTAAAATGTTTAAATAATACTACTTTTGCAAGCGAAGAATTGGACGAAATTGAAAAAATACTTGCGGTATAGAGAATCATGAAAAAAGTATTCATCGGATTGTCAGGAGGGGTTGATTCCAGTGTTGCAGCATATCTTTTGAAAAAGCAGGGATATGATGTGGAAGCATTATTCATGAAAAACTGGCATGATACAACAGGTGTGCTTAAAGGTGACTGTCCCTGGGATAATGACATTAATTTTGCTGAAATGGTAGCTAACAAACTGGATATACCATTTCACTATGTCGATTTGAGCAAAGAATACCGTGAACGTGTGGTTAATTATATGTTCGATGAATACAAAGGAGGACGAACTCCAAATCCTGATGTGCTGTGCAACAGGGAGATAAAGTTTGATCTTTTTGCCAGGGAAGCGCGAAGACTTGGCGGAGAAATGGTAGCCACAGGTCATTACTGCCGTAAAGATGAAATCAAACTAAACAATAAAACAATATACAGATTACTTGCCGGTGTTGATAAAAACAAAGATCAGAGCTATTTTTTATGCCAGATATCCCAGAAACAATTAGCATCTGCTCTTTTTCCACTGGGAGATATTACAAAACCCGATGTAAGGAAAATTGCTTCGGATCTCGGTCTTGCAACTACAAACCGTAAAGACTCTCAGGGTATCTGTTTTGTTGGGAAAGTTGACCTTCCCCTGTTTCTTCAACAACAACTTGCTTCAAAAAAAGGGGACATTATTGAAATTCCATTGGGCTATTACGACAATATTATCAAATCCGATTCTCTTGAAGATATTACTAAAGATTATTTATACAAACCTCATGACGGAATAAAGATCGGGGAACATAACGGCGCACACTTTTTCACTATCGGACAAAGGAAAGGGTTGAATATTGGTGGTAAAGTCGAACCGATCTTTGTTATTGATAATGATACAAATACAAATACTGTATATACCGGAATGGGAAAAAATCATCCCGGACTCTTCCGCAGGGGATTATTTATTAAACCTGACGAAATACACTGGCTTAGAAACGACCTTGAAATGAAACCTGGTACAAAAAGGGAAATGCTGGTTAGGATTCGTTACCGCCAACCAT
>JABMQR010000336.1 GCA_013202335.1 Bacteroidota bacterium | reverse complement strand
ATTAGGCTCTTTTCGAATATATAAGTGATCTTACTATACAGATAGAGAATCCTTTGGTATAATAAATTATGAGCGAGAAGGAAAAAGAACAAAAGGCATTGGAAATATATCAGCAACTGATGGATAGCTTGAAAGACGAACCAGATAAATCTGAGATTATCAAAATTGTAAATAATCTGATTAAAGAAAATGGTCTCTCTCCGGAAAAACAGGATAAGGTTAGATTGAAGGCAGAAAGAACGAGTGGTCACGATGCAAATTCGATGGTCGTCTGCCCAAAATGCGGGTCAACGCATGTAGTTAAGAATGGTACTTCTCACGGGAAAAGGCGATATCGTTGCAATGACTGCAGAGTGTATTTTGGTATCACTACAGGGAAGATAGCTGAGCAGAGCGCTTCACCGAAAAGATCCTGGGATATTTTTATTGAAGGTATGCTCTCTGATGATTCTCTTCCGATTTTGGCTGATAAATGCAAAATATCCGTATCCACGGCACATTCTTGGAGGATGAAGCTTTTTTCACAGGTAGAAAACTCTGTTGAAGGTAACATATTGAAAGGGATTATCCAGGAGGATGAATTTTATCTTCCCTCAAGCTTTAAAGGCAACTGGAAAAGCCTCTTAAACTTGGGAATAGATAAGGATTATTCGGAAATAGTACCTGATTATCAAAAATACGGATTTAGAGACTACCCGCACAAGAGAGGGGGTCAGGATAAGAAAAGAGGTCTGAGCGCAGACAAGGTTTGTTTTGCTACGGCAATCGACGAAAACAGATCAGTGATAGGTAAACCTATTGGTAGGGGGAATGTCAGCAGTCAAGGATTGTCATATGCTTTCACCGGTAAAATGGATTCTCTTGCAATATTAGTAACGGATAAGAGCAAGGGTGGGAGCAAATTTGCCCAGGAATCAGGTCTTGCCCATTTTGCTCTTGATTCAAAGACCGAATCAAGAAAAGGTGAATTCAACCTACAGCTAGTCAATGCTTTACATTCAATCATTGCTGAAAAAACTCATAGCCGATCCTGCTTTGCTACAAAGAATGCCGAATCGTATATAACTTGGGAAGCTTGGAAGCTCGTTAATAGAAATAAATGCTTGAATGAAAAGAAGTCAATTCTTGAAAATTTGTTGATCCCTGGAAAGAGGTCTACCACAAATAAACAGATAAGAAGCAAGGAACTCCCATCAATTTTGCACAATGGGTGAATCACTTATATGATCGAAAAGAGCCTAAAATTTTAAGCATTGAACCTCCTAATTATCATACTGAATATATACCTTATTTAGATTTGTTATTGATTGTTAACTGAACCACTATTACTCACTGCTATTGCTTCAAATGGAGGCTCTCTATGGTTTAACTGTTTTTTTATAAATTAGATCTTCACGGATCGAAAATGCTGATTCAAGCCCCTAAATCCAGGTCCTGTGCAACTTCCAGTGCAAATTGAATATCTTTTTCCGTAAAGTCAGCCCTCTTTTGTTCCACATCTTCGTACATCTGCACAATTTCAGCAGCACTGTGGAAGACAAAACTTCGAACTGAATCAATACCGATATTATACAAAATTCCGGCAAATACCGGACCCACTCCATAGAGGCGTGAAAGATCGCAGAGACCCATAACTGGGGTCAATTCGGTATCTGATAACCCGGTACTGGTTACGATATTTTTTATTTTTTCATTCGTGACGGTCTGATCAAACAATTGTTTCGAATTCCTGATACCCACACTATCCAGCTTTACCATAACATCATTATCAATTCCGGAAAATTTGTGCAGCGGAATGGGATTAGGAAAGTAGCTGCCCGCTTCGCGTTTCAGAATGGTCAAATACTCCACCGGCAAACCGGTTCTCTCTGAAAAATCAACGACCTTACTTTTACTTTTCAGCGCTGTGAGTAAATCTTCAAGATTATGCAGCCCTTCAGATTCCAATATATGGAAACGCGCCTTCAGATCTTCCTTTAACAACATACGACTCGGAATTAATACACGGGATTCAAGACTTAATCGAAATTTTTCCAGACCGAAATTACCGGCATCAATATAATATTTTGTACACATTACAGGCTCTCCCATGTACACGCATCGGATAAACATCAACCTAAATCCCTGCTGAGGCTTTTCTCCCGAGCCTTTTTACTGTTTCCAGCCTCTCCAGCAGATCATCTTCGTCTTCCATCCCCTTGCCCAATGCCATTAGATAGATCTGCTCAGCCTTTTTATAATCCGGTTTGATATCTTTGTTTATTTGCATATAGTACATATCGCCCCAGCCAATATAACCCCAAATATGCCGGGGATACTGTTCAATCAACAACTTGAAACGTTTCGTACCTATTTCGCTGTTTCCCAGGGCAAAATACGACTCTGCAGACGCTCTTTTCATATTCTGCATTATCAGCACATCTGATTCCGGAAATAGTGCACAAAATTCATCACAGTAGTCTATTCTTTTTTGATAATATACCGGGTCGTCAATTCCCGCATTTCCCAGTTGGCTTTCAAATTCCTGACACCAGTCATAGATAAAAAATGATCCTGAATCCAGAATATCAGCATCGCGGATACTGTTGAATTCGGGCTTAAAGCGGGTTTTCAGTTCCTCCCACAGCTCCAACCATGTATCACAGGCCTGTTGTGTCTTATATTCTTCAAGCAGCAGATAGCCTTCATCCATCAACCCATCGACTATATCCGGCATAGTGATTTCACTTACGGAAAAATCAACCTTACCAAAGCAACAATGCTTGTATTTCTTTCCACTCCCGCAGGGACAGGGCTGATTTCTGCCAATTATGGCCATATGTATCTTCCTTTTTGCAGGTAAATATTAATCCCGTCAATCTTCCTGAATCCGATCATTTCGCGAATCTTTTATAAGATCCTTCAAAAGTAGAATCCCGTGAATCCCCACAAAGACCAGAGCCAGATCAAAAAGAATTATCGACCCCAGGGCAATAAACCAGACAGCTCCATTCTGTTCAGCTTCACCGGAAGCCAATCCGCTTACCGAGGCAACCACTTGCCCGGTTATCAGCATTAATATGGCAAACGCCGCTCCCCATCCAACAGGAGCCAGTCGTTTTTTGATTCTCACAGATACCCAGAGAAGCAGTAAAGCGCCTATAAGAGTCGCCGGAAACAACTCCGCCGGTATCAGAAAATCAAACAGAGCACTTCCGCTCTGTACCCATGCACCAATAAGAAAAATAAATGGGAGAACCAGGGGTATCCATATCAGGATATTTCCCACAATCACCAATATCTTGGTAAAAAGATTATTCTTTTCCAAAACTTCCTCCCGTGAATCGGATTCATACACCAATTCCATCATTCGCGTTTCAGCTTGATGCCTTACAGGTATTAGTATAGACCCATCGGGATCAGCCATGCCAGCCTTTAGTGGCGAAAAAAGTTTTTGTGGTTGGTTTATTCGGGTCATTATCAATCATGCAGTATTCTGCTTAATTATATTAAGCAGAATACTGCAAAATAAAAAATATGAAGTATTTTTTATACAGGTTACTGGAAACTACGTTCAAATAAGTACATTGTTCCGTTTCATCGGAAAAGTTTTTTGTCTACTTAAGGTACCAGAGCAGTATTCAGCTGATAACTCATTGAGCGTCCACCTGCATTACCAGGAACAAGAATCCCTTTACTTACCATATCCTTCAAATCCCGTTTAGCTGTTTCAGGACTGATTTTTGTCATAGAGACATACTTCTTATTGGTTAATCCACCCTTGAACTCATCCGGATAACACTCAAGCAACTTTCCCAGGACTTTATTCTGCCGTTCATTAAGAACAATCCACCCTACAATCTGATAAAACTTCCCCATAAAAAGAGACTTGGTTATCAGCCTTTTTGATTCCTCTATACTCTTCTCAAATATCTCCAAAAACCAAATAAGCCATTCTGTTAAATCTCCATCACCCTTTTGGGTTTTCTCCAAAATCGCATAATAACTGGATTTGTCCTTAATAATTTGCGAAGAGATACTATAAAGCCTTTTTCCTGTCTGTTCATCCTGTGCCAGAGCCATATCAGAAATCGCCCTTGAGACTCTACCGTTTCCATCGGCAAAAGGATGAATTGTGACTAACCAAAAGTGTGAAATACCTGCTCTAATCAACCCATCCATTGATTCAGGAGGACTATTCCACCAAGTCATAAATCTATCCATTTCAGCTTCAATCATGTTGGCGGGAGGTGCCTCATAATGCACCCTTTCTTTTCCCATTGAGCCGGACACTACCTGCATTGGGTGTAATGAATCTCTCCAGGTACCTGTTCTCACTTTAAACATACCGGAATATCCTGTCGGGAAAAGTGCAGCCTGCCAACCACATAACCACTCCCGGGTCATTGGTTGAGAAAAATTCTTTGTCGCATCCAGCAGCATAGTAACTAGCCCTTCACTTTGGGCAGTGATATCCGGCAAGCCGGCTGTCGGCAGGCCTAACCTTCTGGCTACAGACGATCGTACCGTATTAGGATCCAGCATTTCTCCTTCAATGGCAGAGGTTGTTAAAACTTCTTCAACAAACAAATCTCCTTGCTCTTTGAGGTTAAAAGCATCAATATTACCTAAAATATTTCCCTGAGCCAATTTTGCCCGTGAAAGGAAAGGAATTACTACCTCTAAATCCCAGTGAAACTGAGGCCATGTCTCTTTTTGCCAAATATACTCCAAATTAACAACCACCTTTTTCATTTTGACCTAAATCATTGTATAATCGGGTCAATATATGACCTGATTATACCATCTATTCGGGTCATCAGCAATCTATCTCTAGGGTAAATCTGATATATTCTGGTAAATTCACTCAACTAAATTATATAGTTTCCTATTTGGGAAAGTTTTTTGCTTTTTATTTGAAAATTTGAATATTTTTGAAAAATTTCGAAGTTATATATAGTATGGGTCTGGTTAATTTCTAGTAACGTGGTTGTCTCATAACATACAACGTGGAGATAAGACCCCAAGCCCCTTACAGGGTCGGAGATACTGGCTCTCCGATTCTGTTTTTTCTTTTTTACATGTAATTTTTTTAATTGAGCTATCGTCTATTTCTCCACAACCCGTGCCCCTATCGGGAACAGCAGAAATTTACCCATCCGTGTATAGACGATACCGACAGGAATACCGATGATCGTGATAAATGAGAAAATCCCATAGATAAAATAGACAAAGGTTAATGGGAATGCTACCAGTATCCAAATAATATTCAGCACACCATGCAGTATCTGTCTCCAGCCGGCAACATTCTCAGGACCTTTTACATCAGTCTCCCGGACAATCTCCTTCCCAAAGGGAAAGGCTGATAACTTAGCAAACTCCAGACAAGCCCGGCCAATAGGAATCCCTATGATGGTTATATAAAAAAGCATCGCAATAAACAGCCAAAACACCGCAAGAATTGCGCCGCCAAGAATAAACCAGATAACATTCCCTATCATTGACATAAAAACTCCCTTGCCTCTGTGAATGATATTATCTATAAAACCCTGAATATTTCGGTGTAAAAGGGTTAGCCCACTTTTTCAGAATATCCCAATGCAGCAGTGTCAGCTGCCGAATATGAAACATATCATGAGCCGCCCAGGAAACAAGAATATCACCAAGACGCATTGGAGTTCCCGTAAACCCCTTCCCTGAGTGTTCTTTATACAGATCCGGACTGCTTAACCCTAATCCAAGCAGCCACTCAATTGAAGTTTCACGTTCATATATAAACTGTTTGATGGATTTGTTTATATCACGATCATTATAAGATCGCGCTGTGATCCATTTCAATTCATCAAAGTGCGGCCACTCTTTTTCCGGATGAAACAGGGTAATATGAAAATCATGACGAAAATCCTCAACCTCGATATCAATTGTATGATTTAATGCCTCAAGCACCGACCAGCGATTTGGAGACGGCTTCCAGGCTGCCTGTTCCTGTGTCAAACCCGTTACCATATCTACAATAATTTGCTTGTTCCGATCTAACTGCTCAACTTTTTTCCTGAATTCCATACCGCGCCTCCTTTTTACATGGGGCAATAGTACCAGCCTTACCTCGGAGTGTTTCGGTTCTCAGCAATTGCCACACATAACACTAATAAACATCATGCTAAACCCAGAATCCCAGACAACTTTCAATAAACTTTACTTACCACCTGCCGCACTGCACATCACACAGGCACTTAACTCTTTTGACAGGGAACAAAGCATTGGAGCTTTCAGTTTAAAATTCGGACAGCTCCCCTCTTTGAATAGGAAAAAAATCGTATCCCTGTTAAGCCCATCCTTTCTCCCCTTCCTATATACCATGATAGCCCTGTTCTCTTCTGTTAACAACTCGGAATTACCTATTTTGACAAAATCTGCCACATCCATCGCTCGGAATCCTGAATAGTTATGCAAACCCTGGCCCGGGAAAAATCTCTTTAGCATGCCTTACCTCTTAGTGTGTTGTTTTGTTATTTTGGTTTTTTTAAATTCCTGAAGGTGTCGTTCATAATAAAATCCCTCGATTTCCGGAAGATAATACCTGCTCAGGCGCAATCTTTCGGATTTTATCCTGGCAATCAGAAAAAAATCGGGATGAGTTAACGAAGCACACATGTAATACCAGGCCGCTGCCGAAACAAGCTGACAGGGTTTTATGTCAGAGCGTGAATCGTCAACCATTTACAACCATTTACTCAAGAAACATCTTTAATTGATATCCTACATGGTTTTTGGGGTTTTGACAAATAAAAGGGAGGGACGGAGGCGTAAGCCGAGATCCGATTAATGAATTCACTCCAGATCTGAAAAGATATATTGACTATTTTGGGAAAAATTGAATATTTTGCTCCTTTTTTTCAGTTACTATATATATGAGATATTCAAGAAAAGTTAAAAAAAATGCCATCTATCATGCTTATGCCCGAGCCAATCTTCAAGAGCACATCCTTGCACTCGAAGAGAACAAAAAGATGATGGAGGAAACATTTGAACGGGCACATGTGAAGTTCAAATTTCGACTAATTCATTTCTGCATAATGGGTAATCACATTCATTTACTTATCAAACCCATTGGTGAGCCGGAGATGATATCCAAAATTATGCAATGGATTCTCAGTGTGTTCGCTATAAAATTCAACAAAAAGTATCATTTAAAAGGCCATGTATGGTACGATCGATTCAAGAGCCGTATAGTTGAAACTATAGAATATTTGAAAGTTGTTTTTGAATATATATCAAACAATCCCGTAAAAGCTAAGTTGGTTGATGTGGCATCTGATTATAAATATTCGGGGCTTTTCCACCTCCTGCATGGCGATTATCATCTTGTAGAGAAACCAAGCAAGCTGCTTCTTAAACTTATTTCCTGTTTACGAATCTAAAACTTTCTTATTTCATAAAATATATGATCCTCTTTCTCTTTTTGTAGAAGAGGTTTGCCATTTTTACTCCATCAATTGATAAATATCCTCTATTTTCCCCTATTTGCTGATAATTCTTTTATAAAAAACAATATGAAAATAATTATTGTACTTATTTCATCTTGTTTTTGCTCTTCTTCTCTTTCATATCACTTGATTTTCAATTATCATGCCCTGAAGTTACTCTTGATGAGATTTCTTTTTATTACCTCCGTCCCTATATATTTTTCTTCAAAATCCCTATAATCGGCAGAATGAAACGTACATTTAATGGAAAAAATCTGGAGCTCATCGCTCCGGCAGGAACATATGAAATATTTCGTGAGATAATCAAATCCCGGTGTAACGCCGTCTACTGCGGTGGACAGATCCTAAACATGCGGATGATCAGGAAGGGCTATAATCTTACTCATGAAGAGTTGAAGGAATCCACGCTTCTGGCCAAAAAACTTGATAAAAAAATCTATATCACCCTAAACAGCCTCCTCGACCCGAAAGAGATTACTCAGGCAGCAGAATACCTCGATTACCTGCAGGAAATACAGCCTCATGCATTGATAATACAAGATGCCGCTGTAATGGAACTTGCCCTGCGCCGGAACATAACCATTCCCCTTCACAGCTCGGTAATGATGAATGTCCATAATCTGGATATGATAAAAACCCTGCAGGAGTACGGAGTCTCGAGAGTAGTACTCTCTCGCGAAATGCCTTTAGCAGCAATTCGGGGTCTTTCCGGACAAACAACTATGGAACTCGAGTATTTTGTTCATGGAGATATGTGTGTAACCCACGGTTCCCAATGCCTCTACAGCTCATACCTGTTCGGCATGTCGAGTAACCGGGGACGTTGCTTAAAACCTTGCCGATGGGCCTACACACAGCCGGAGAAACCCGATGCAAAACCCTATCCCCTGGCAGTGAAAGATCTTAACCTTTACAGCCATTTGCCGGAATTGATCCTGTCTGGAGTTACATCCTTCAAAATTGAGGGTCGAATGCGCCAAAAAGAGTTTATCGTCGACCTGGTAAACCGGTATGGAGAAACTTTAGACAGATTTCTGGACAACCCACTTACCGAACTCCAACCGAATGAAACCGATATGGAACCCTTCAAAAAACGGGATTATTCAACCGCCTATGCTTTTGGAATACCTGGACAGAAGAATATAAACACACGTGGAGAAGGGTCCGGCAAGTTTTACTCAACAGGCAGGATGTTCAGTGTACCCACAAAAGAACATGATATCGACCTGACCACGTCCGCTCCTGTTAATCCTCACCAAAACTTTAACCATGAAACTCTGACTGCAGAAACAGCTTTCTCAGTACGAGTAAACTCGAAGGAACAAGCCCTGCTGGCGCTATCCTATCAACCAAAGCGGATATATCTTTCGACAGAACCCTTTTCCCCTGAAAAACTTCTCTCCTATGAGGAAATAGCTGAATTAAGAGAACGATGCAGTCAAGACGGGTGTGAATTATATCTGGCACTTCCCCGCATGATGAGTGATGAACAAAATGACCTGTTTTCAGCATTTTTTAACAAAAAACCTTTGATTGATGGGATCCTTATCACCCATTCAGGTGCTTTTCGTTCTATAGCCACTAAACAATACCCTGTCATCTGTGACACCACTATGAATATTTATAACGCTGAAGCCGTCAGGTTTTACAACCGCTTCAACATACAGGGATGGACACCCTCCCTTGAATTACCTTACCAATCACTTCTATCATTACCTGAGAGCGTTAAAGCTCTCGGATGTACCGTTGAAGGCGAGATCGTTCTCCATGGATTACCCACATTGATGTATATGGATCATGATGTAAGTGATGAAAATGCAGATCGTGTGGAGCTTCAGACCCGGGTAAGCCAGTTAACTATCAGACGGGACTGGTGGAACCGCTATCATCTGCTCCCCCACAAAGAACTCTCGCTGCTGCCACGCCTGCCCGAACTGATCCAGGCAGGATACCGAACGTTTCGGCTTGAGCTTCAGGCGTATGACCTGGCGGCTACTGAAAAAGTTCTGCTGGCCTGCCGATGCTGCCTGCAGGAACCCTTGCGCGGAGCTTCTGAATTATCATCACTAAACCCTATCGGAGGAGGCTTTACCTATGGCGCACACAAATTCTGAGTATATCGGCCCGGATGGGATAATCGCAAAAAAAAGTAATTTTCTGTTTCCCTGCTCCTACCATTTTTATGCTGATCCGCCCCAGATCGTATCTGGATCGGGAACCATTCTGACGGACAGTCAGGGGAAAAACTATGTGGATTTTTTTGCCGGAGTATCCGTCATGAGCTGCGGCCACTGCAATGAAGAGATCAATAACAGGGTTATTGATCAAATCAGGACCCTGCAGCATACCACTTCAATCTACCTCACTCAGCCCGTAGTGGAGCTGGCAGAGAGACTTTCCAATGTGCTGCCGGGTGAAATATCACGCTCATTTTTCTGCAACTCAGGGTCAGAGGCCAATGAGGGGGCTATGCTCCTGGCCAGAGTGCATACCGGCAAAAAGGAATTTATTGCTCTCAAAGGGAGCCTTCACGGAAGAACTTATCTGACATCCGGTGCAACAGAAATTCCTATGTGGCGCACCGATCCATTTCTGGATGATCTGCCTATCCATTTTGCCGGGACCCCGGATGACATTATCAGTATTATCAGAAAACGTGGTGATAAAATTGCGGCCCTCCTGGTCGAACCCATTCAAGGTAATGCGGGAATCAAACCCCTGGAAGCCGATTTTTTTCATAAACTGGGACCTCTGCTGAAAGAGAAGGGAATTCTGCTCATAAGCGATGAAATACAAACAGGTTTCGGACGAACCGGAAAAATGTTTGCCATCGAACACTACCCCGTCCAACCTGATATTATTACTGGTGCCAAAGCCCTGGGAAACGGCTTTCCTATCGGATTTTTTGCCGCATCTTCAACTATTGCCGCATCATTCACCAAACCATCAGCCTCTACCCTTGGAGGGAATCCCGTCTCCTGCCAGGCAGCTCTTGGAGTTCTGGACTTTATAGAAAAAGAGGAACTGGTATCACGCGCAGACAAACGGGGAACACAACTCAAAAACCTGCTGATACAGCTTAGCAGCACTTGCCCTTTTCTGGAATATCCCCGTGGAATGGGATTGATGTTAGGGACGGAGGTATCAGCATATAAGGACAAAACTGCTCCGGAAATTACCGATATTATTCTGGAAAAAATGAAAAATTCTGGATACCTTATAGGAAAGAACGGATTAGAGCGTAACGTACTTGCATTTCAGCCACCGTTAATCATCAGCTCTTCTGAAATTGAAAGCATGGTGAAAACTCTGAAAAAAATTATTATGGATTTATCATGAAAAAATACATATTCAGCATCCTTGCACTACTTATTATACTTACCGGCTGCACCAAAGAAAAAGAGCCGGTGGACATGGCCGCTATCCGCATTGGCATAATGCCAGATGCCGGAGCCCTCCCTCTGTTACTCATGGAAAATGTTGAAGTTGTTCCGTTTCTCAGCTCAAAAGAACGGGACACAGCAATGCAGCTGGGTGAACTTGACGGAATGATGACAGACATGGTCTCTGTTCTGGCACATAACCAGAATAATATACCCATGAAAGTGCTCACCCTTACAGAAAGCCGCTTCATGATCGTCGGCACCCCTGAATTTACCGAGGACCAGATCTGGACAATCGGGATATCCAACAACACCGTAATAGAGTATATGGTCGACCTGCTGGCCGCGGGAATTGTCCTTGATAAAGTAGCAATACCGCAGGTGCCAGTCAGAATGGAGATGCTTGGAAGCGGCAAGATTCCTCTTGCCTGCCTGCCTGATGCCATGGCCTGGCCGCTGTTAAGCAAAGATTTTCAAATTATTCGCGACCAGCTGGGCAGCAACCTTGAACCGGCAATCCTGGCCTTTTCCGGTGCGTTTCTGGATAAATCAGAAAAGTGGCTGGATAAATTTGTAGAAGATTGGAATCAGGCAGTGACCGAAATAAATAAAGATCCCGATTCATATCGTTCGCTCCTTATTGAAAAAGTCCGCCTCCCTGATATTGAGGGATCCCCTTATCCGCTGCCGATATTCAGACCCATAAGTCTGCCTACAGAAGCACAGGTTAATTCCGTAATAACCTGGTTTACCGACAAATATGGACTGAACCAGCCCGTGGCGTATAAGGATTTGATGATTCAATAATCTCAAAAGATAAATAAGTAGTAACAGTAAGTTTGTTTGGGCCAATCCAACAAGCTTCGTGTCACACTATAAATACATGAAATAAAGTTGATTTCTCTCTTATCATGTGGACGTCACATCAGCTCTTAGCTATAATTTCGCTATGGCATATAAAAATTTACAAGGCTTTATTTCTGACTTGGAAAAAAACCAGGAACTAACCCGGATTACCGCAGAAGTGGATTCCCACCTGGAAATAACAGAAATAACCGATAGAATCAGCAAAGAACACGGCCCTGCCCTGCTTTTTGAGAACGTGAAAGGTTCGGAATACCCGGTCCTCATCAACGCATTCGGCAGTTACAAGCGAATGGCAATGGCATTAGGCGCAGAATCAATCGACGAAAAAGCTGCTGAAATGGAAGAGCTTATTGATTGGGGATTTTCCCAGATGCGCAAACTGGATGTGCTCAGTTTCTTCCCAAAAATGAAGTGGGCACGCCTGTTTCTGCCCCGAAAAGTCAACAACGCTCCCTGTCAGCAGGTAATCGATCGCGATCCTGATCTTGGAAAACTTCCTGTTCTCACTTGCTGGCCCGGGGACGGAGGACCATTCTTTACCTTACCGATGGTAATCACAAAAGACCCTGAATCGGGTGCTCAGAACATGGGCATGTACCGTATGCAGGTATTTGATAAAAATACTACCGGAATGCACTGGCATCTTCATAAGGACGGCGCTCACTTCTTTCAGAAATATAAAGAACGGGGAGAACGAATGCCTGTGGCCGTTGCACTGGGCGGTGACCCGGCAGTAACCTATTCCGCAACCGCTCCTCTTCCCGAAGGCATATCAGAACTCTTTTTTGCCGGATACCTGCGCGGTAAACCCGTGGAAACAGTAACCTGTATAACCAGTGATCTCGAAGTACCTGCACAAGCCGAATTTATTATTGAAGGATACGTCGATCCAACAGAACCAATGCGCTGTGAAGGCCCATTTGGTGACCATACAGGCTACTATTCACTTACCGAAGAGTACCCCGTTTTCCATGTAACCTGCATCACCCATCGAAAAAATCCCGTATATCCTGCCACCATAGTCGGGCAGCCCCCTATGGAAGACTGTTATATGGCAAAAGCAACCGAACGGCTCTTTCTCCCGCTGCTGAAAAAAATGGTTCCCGAAATTGTAGACATCAACCTTCCCCTGGAGGGCGTATTTCACAACTGTGCCGTAATATCTATCCGAAAACGGTACGCCGGTCATGTCCACAAAGTTCTCAATGCTCTGTGGGGCTTAGGCCAGATGATGTATACCAAAATGATTATTGTTTTGGATGATGATGTGGATATCCAGAACCTGAGCGTGGTCATGTGGAAGGTGTTCAACAATATTGACGCCTCACGCGACCTGATTATGAGTGAAGGACCCCTGGATGCTCTGGATCATGCCTCCCCCCGTCCCCGTTTTGGGACAAGACTCGGAATTGATGCCACCAGAAAAGGTGTGCTTGATGGACATGAACGGGAGTGGCCGGAAGACATCACCATGAGCCCTGATATGGTTGACCAGGTAACACGACGATGGAAGGAGTTCGGGCTTGGTTGAAAACAGACTGACCCTCCGCAGCAGCATATCAAAAGTTTTTACCCGGGGAAAGGGAATCAGCAGAGCTGTTATGATGGAGCACACCCTATTCTCTCTGCCGCTTGCCGTCTGTGCGTTTATGCTTGAGAGTCAGGGACGACCCAATTTTGGAAAAGTTCTCTGGATCCTTGTAGCCGTTTTTGGGGCACGTAACGGTGCCAATGCTCTAAACCGGCTGATCGATCAGAAAATTGATACCGAAAATCCCCGTACCGCAGGAAGAGATCTTCCCTCCGGCCGGGTTAAACGCATCGAATTGTGGATATTCACCATAGTCTGCGGTCTTATGTTTCTTGTCGCCGCATGGCAATTGAACCCGCTTTGCCTGCTGCTTGTACCGGTAGGAGCCGTATTGATTGGTGGATACTCATTTACCAAACGATTTACCTGGCTCTGCCACTTCTGGCTGGGAGTAACCTGTTCAGCAGCAACCATGGGAAGTTTTCTGGCCATTACCGGACGCTTCGAACTGCGTTATTTCCCGCTCACCATAGGGGCAGCGTTGTGGGTTGCCGGATTTGACATTATCTATGCCCTGCAGGATATTGAGCATGACAGGATCAACGGTATTCACTCCGTACCTGCACGGTTCGGGAGAAAAGGCGCCCTCGTAATTGTTGGGTTAAGCCATGCTGGAACAATCTTTTTCTTTGCCCTTACTATACTCTATTATGATTTGGGAGTATGGTTTTTGATTGGAACGGGTATTGCAGCCCTTCTGCTGATACTGCAGAATCTCATAACCTGGAGGGGAAGTCTCAAACATATCCCCTTTGCCGCCTATCACCTAAACCAAATACTGTCACCTCTGTTTATGATATTTCTTCTTTTAGATATTTACCTGCCGGGAGGAGTCTTTGGAAACTAATAGTAAACCCTTGATAATTGCACTTACCGGTGCAACAGGCTCAATATACGGCCTCACGCTGGCCAGAAAAGTGCTGGAAGCCGGAATATCGATTCACCTGCTTATTTCCAAATCAGGGCAATCCATTGTAGAGCATGAAACCGACAGATCGTGGAACGATTGGCTTGCTGATTTACGGGAAATCGGCTCTATAGAAACCCCGGATATCGACAATCTGGGAGCATCTATTTCCAGCGGTTCGTACCCTACCTGCGGGATGGTGATAGCCCCCTGCAGTATGGGGGCTCTCGGCCGTATAGCCTCCGGGATATCAGGGAATCTCATTGAACGGGCTGCTGATGTCTGCCTGAAGGAACGGCGTCAATTAGTTTTACTCGCCCGTGAAACTCCACTATCTGCTATTCACCTGCAGAATATGCTGACTGTTACACAGGCCGGTGGTATCATTATGCCTCCGGTACCCGCTTTCTACACCAAACCGAAACAGATAAGTGAACTGGTGGAACATACGGTTGATCGTGTTTTGGCCCTCCTTGGTGTGGTTAATACGAAGGCTTTCCAATGGAATCCCGGAAACGGAGACGCATAACGATATGATTGATATCCGCAATCTGGATTTTACCTACAAGCAGGGAGAATCGGTTTTCACCTCGCTCAACGTCAAACTGGAAAGGGGTAAAATCCATGCATTAATTGGTCCGTCAGGCTGCGGAAAAACGTCTTTGCTCTATCTGATAGCCGGACTGCTTAAATCGGACAACGGCACCATCCTTGTAGATGGGAACCATCCGGAGCCGGGGAGAACCCGAACCAGTGTTATCCTGCAGGATCATGGACTCTTTCCCTGGAAAACCGTCTATGCAAATCTGGCTCTGGGATTGAAAATCAGAAAAGTTGATGCTGAAACAATAAAGACGAAAGTACAAACCATTCTTGAAGAAATCGGCCTTACAGGGCTGGAAAAGAAGTATCCCAATCAGTTGTCCGGGGGAGAACAGCAGCGCCTGGCAATAGGACGCGCCCTGATCCTTGATCCGGATCTGCTGCTGCTGGACGAACCTTTCTCCTCTCTTGATGCTATGACACGTGAACGTCTGCAGAATAGAGTCTGGTCGCTTAAAGACCGAACAGTTGGGGACGGAGGTGAAAAAATCACCATGCTGATGGTTACCCATAGTATCGAGGAGGCTGTGTTTCTTAGCGACACAATCCATATTATGGACTCTTCCGGCAATCTTTTTCCGGTTGAAAACGTCTCGAGTGGTCCTGAATACCGTAAATCACCTGAATATTTTACACATTGTGTCCTTGTACGACGAGAACTGGAAAAGATAATGGGGGTGGTATCTTGAAGAGAACACTTCCAGCACTTGCAGGGCTCATACTTCTTTGGTGGGTAACATCCCTACTGGTACAGCAGCCGTTCCTGCCTTCTCCCTGGGCTGTCTTCATTGAAATGATCCGCCAGTTTGGAAACGGATTACTGGGACCTCATATAGCTGTCTCGCTCTTTCGTGTTATCAGTGCTTTAACAGCAGCATTTATCCCCGCATTTATTTTGGGTGTCTCTGCCGGTATGCATAGAAAGGCAGACAATATCATTAGTCCTGTCGTATATCTCCTGTTTCCCATCCCAAAAGTGGCCCTGCTGCCGATTATTCTTCTGTTTCTGGGACTGGGTAATGGCTCAAAAATATTTCTTGTGGCCTTAATTGTTTTTTTCCAGTTCTACCTGAATATCAGGGACGAAACACACGGTATCAGCCGAAAGTATTTTGACTCTCTCTATACACTGGGCGGCGGACGTTCAGATCTGCTGTTTCACATCATTCTGCCGGCACTTTTACCCCGAATATTCTCCTCTCTCCGGTTAACTCTGGGAACAGCAATAGCAGTTCTGTTTCTGGCTGAAACCTTTGCCACGAGAAAAGGTATTGGCTGGTACATTATGGATGCCTGGTCGAGGATAGCCTACAACCAGATGTATGCCGGAATTGCAGCACTGAGTCTTGCAGGGCTGATCCTTTTTGCGCTCCTTGATCTTGCTGATAAAAAGGCGTGCCGATGGAAAAACCCGGCATAACATCTGTAAGATTCTCATCTGCAAAAGGATCTGGAATCATCTTGATCCGCACATCGCGGATCGCTGAATGAAAATCCTGTAGCATTAATGCTTGTTGATACAGGATACCATTGAGTAATTTCAGAAATCTTCCTAAATCAAACACTTTACTCTGGTAATCATTATTTAGCAGTACCTCGTTGGTTAGGGCTATAAACAAACCTGATATAATTTTTAATGAAGCACAATCAAAATCAACACTTCCCGGTGCAGTAAGGTATGCAATTCAGCAGCATATAAACACAGCGATTTTTTCATTGTATCAATTACACAAAGAAAGAGTATTTAATAATATTTACAGCTTATTATTTATCCATTGTTCCAGCTGATGTTTTTTGCTGTTTTGAACATGATTTCGCATTACTCTTTCTGCACCGGAGCTATCCTTTTTGTTTATACAATTAACTAATAGCTGATGCTGTTCCAGTGACTCCCAAGCCCATTCATCTGTATATTGGGTTAAAATAATAATCCTTTGGGTATGTTCAAATATAGATCTTAACAGTTTTTTGAGTTGATCATTTTTACATTCCTGAATAATGTAATGATGGAAAAGAAAATCAATTTCTAATGCTTTCTTATAATTTTTCTGGCTAACTGCTTCCTTAACCTTTATATGCATTGTGTTTATCTCTTCAGATTGTTCCTTTGATATAGATTTTGTAAACAAACGTACTGCAAGAGCTTCAAGCATTTCTCTAATATCATATATTTGAGAGACTTCCTCGTAAGTTACCCTTGAAACAAAAGCCCCATATTCTGGTGTTAACTCAACAAAGTTCTCTGTATATAGCTTTCTTAAAGCTTCTCTTATTGGAGTACGGCTGGCATTTAGCAATTCAGATAGTTTTCTTTCTGACAAGGGAGAAGCTTGTTCAAGTTCATTAGTAATTATCATCTGCTTAATTTTATGATAAAGCTCGTCAGATTTTAGCTTTTTCTTCTCAAATATATTGGAATTAGTCATATTTATCCTTGATCTTAATATATACCGACAGTATACCATTATTAGAAAGAAAAAAACAATCTAAGGCAATTACGTTGTAATGATTTCTCAGGTTCGATACTGCTGAAAAATACTATTTGTTTAGGCTCGTTGAACATAAAAATTGTAGAACACCCACCTAAATGCCTTAGTAAGGTCCTTTTGTATCTTTTTCTCTGAAAAACAACCTTTTTCTCAAGGGTACAGACACACCTTTCCCCTCAACGTTGCTGAATAGTTCTTTCATTATTCAGGTTAGCCAGTTTTTAACAAACTCCTCATTAATATAAGCTTTTCCTTCTGATGCCACCCGAAAGCAAGAGAAAGCATAATACTTACGGCAAGCGTTATCCTAATCTCAAGCTTTTGCCTCCCTCGTATCGTATGCTGTTCAAACCCAAAAGATTCATCTATTCGACTGTTTACCCGCTCTACTGCCGTACGCATTTTGTATAATCGCTTTCACTTCAAACTACTGCGTTCCATTGGATTAAATACCCATCGATCTACCGATAAGGAGATACGAATTGCAGATTTTATTGACAATCTCAAAGGTTTTTAATAACAACTCTCTGCAAAAATATCCAATTTTTTACGACATAACAGAGCTGCTTCATTTGGATTCATTGCATACAGATTGTCATCAAACAGTTCCAAAGAGTAGTACCCGGTATATCCAACCGCTTCAGCAGCCTGAATCCATTCTGCAGCTTTTGCGATCCCTTCTCCTGGGAAAGTCCTGTCTTTTGCAACATGTAAACTCTCAAGATCACCTTCAATCGTATCATCAATATGAAAAAGACCAATTTTGTTAATCAATTTTTTGAGTTGTTCTGCCTTTTCCCCATTTCGGTACAAGTTATGAATATCCGGCACAATGCGAATATCCTGTAGTTCTGGAACAGCAAGCAATGTATTTATACTTTTTGTATCCCCAAAAACAAACTCTGGATAAGCTATTGGTTCAAACAAAACCTCAACTGAATATTCAATAAAAAGGTCTTTGAATAGTAAGAGTCTGTTACGATAGAGAGAAATTAATTCACTAGTTTCCGGGAGGTTACCATATTGCGAATACCATCTACTTGAAGGCAGCACCACTGCCGGACATCCAACAGCATTGCATAATTCTCCGATCAGTCTTGCTTCTGCCTCAACAGATTTCAATCCTGATTCAGGAACAAGAAAGGCATCTTCAAAAGCATTCAGAGAGAGTATCTCTATGTTAAGATTTTTTATTTTTTTACGTAACTTATATGCAGGAATAAACCGTAAAGCTTCTTTCAGTTTTGGGTAACTAAGCTCAACTGCTTTGAAACCAGCGTTTGCACAAGCAGATAAAAATACAATCATATCACTGGTTATCAATGAATTTTCGTTAACAGCAAATTTCATCATACCTGATCCTCTTGAACTATGGATAACTACATAAAACTTTCCGGGTAAAATTCATTTTATTAAACTTTACCCGGGGAAGATATGCATATTACGTGACTTTATTCAAATGTTATCATGACCTTACGAGCGTTTGCTTTATCATGACAGGCAACATGAAAAGCATCATGAATTTTATCAAATGTAAAATAATGCGTATTCAAAGTCTCAAAATCATAAGAATCTTTAATTCTTGAGAAAAATTTGATGGTTCTTGGCAAGAAAGTCTTTGTGCCTCCAGATCCTACGATTCGCAGGTTAGACCAGATAACTTTCCCCAATTCAGCAGATACTTTTCTTCCAATGGAATGCCCAACAAACCCTACACGACAACTATGCCCGGCAATATCAAATACCGAAGCTATTCCTCTGTCATTTCCTGAACATTCTGCAATTACTGAGGGTCCTTTCCCATCTGTCAGGTTTTTGATGTTCTGCACCAAATCCCCATTGGTAGGATCAACAACTTCATCTGCTCCAAACTGTATTGCAGTCTGTCGTCTGCTCTCCAAAGGATCAATAACAATTACCTTCGCATTTGAAGCTTTTGCAGTCACAATTGCAGATAACCCGATAGGTCCTGCACCAATTACTACAACATCATCACTTGCATCAAGATAGCCGCCGTTACCCCAGAGCCCCCAATATCCTACTGAAAATGTTTCAACCCAGGCACCTAAGGTATAAGCCCAATCATCCGGTATAGCATGGGTATATTCCTCTTCAAGAATCATATATTCACCCATGGCACCCGGTGAGTCAGGTCTGAATCCCAATTCCCGCATATTGAGACAGGCAGATGGCATGAGTCCGTTTTTGCAATTTTCACATCTTCCACAGGCCATAACGCAGTCACCGGTTACTTTGTTTCCCACCTTAATACTGGTTACCGCACTACCAATCTCTACTACCTCACCAGCCCATTCGTGTCCTGGTGTGTAGGGAGCAATATCATACCGCCCTTCTGCTGATTCACCCTCAAAGCATTCAACATCTGATCCACATATTCCTACTGCATGCATTTTAATTAATACTTGATCACTTTTCAGCGCCGGAAGTTCAACCTCTTCAACACGAAGATCTCCAGGACCATATAAAAATGCTATCTTTGCTTTCATACTATACTTCTCCTTTCCTACTCATTTACTATGAGTAATCTCTTTATATTGTGTACTCACTAATACTTTTCCAGCAACTCTATTACCTGCCAGACTAATACCTTCTTCAATCTCTTCAAGTGGTACGCGAGATGTTACCATCTTACGCATATCAATCCTGCCGCTTGCCATCAAGGCAATTACATCAGAGTAGATTCCTTGTCCTGATTGTCCATTAGATCCACTAATCATTCCTGCTTTGAATTGGTAGGGATAAAGGTCTACTGAAGTCTTTCCGATTGTATGACCAATCTGTATAGTTTTACCGCCAATGGCCAGAGATCCGGCCATAATCGGATAGGTAGCATTGGTAGCACCGGCACACTCTGCAAATAGTGAAATCCCTCGACCCTTCGTCAAATCCATAAGCATTTCGCCTGCATCAATTCCCTCTTTTGCAAGTTCAATCGGGTTAAACACAAAGTCTGCACCCATCTCTTTTGCCAGGGCCTGACGCTCTTCTGTTGTCTCAAAGCAGATTAGTTTAGCCACACCGCTCGTTTTCAGTAGTGCCGTTGCAGCAAGGCCTATCGGACCCATGCCAAATACCACGGCATGCCCTCCTGGGCGCAACCCGCCGCCTCGCACAAACAAACCATTATATGCTACACCAACAGGTTCAATCATCGCACCCAATTCAAAAGCTGCCATTCTATCACCAGCATAATAATTTACAATATCATTTAATAGGTAGCAGTATTTTTCATGTACAACTGCAAACTCAGTAAATCCACCATCATAGGTTAGCCCGGGTTCTTCCAACAGTTCACACTGATTAAACATTCCTGTTCGGCAGGCATCACATTCCCCACACCAGTGCATGGACTCTATGCCTACCAAATCTCCTACTTTCAATCGCTTAACATTTTTCCCTACTTCTACCACTTCTCCGGAAAACTCATGTCCGGTAATGATAGGATATTTTGAATGTCCATCATATTTGGTATATCCATCTGCATCTTTTTGCAAAAGATGTGCATCAGTACCACAAATACCGGCTGCCCCTACTTTTAGCAACACCTGATCTTCTTTCATAACCGGTAATGGACGGTCAACCACAGATCCACGAATGTTTTTCCAAATAGAATTTCCACGGGCAGACCGTTTTGTCTTATTTTCCCTTTGGGAAAGCTTGTACCCTGGTTTCGGAGCCCAATCGGCCTCTACATAGAATGCTCGCATCAGTCTTCCTCCTTTGTTACATACAGTTTCAATATTGCCATTGCTTGTTCGGCACAACTCCTGCTATCAGGAAGCGGTAACACCTCAACGCCCAAATACTGTAAGCTGGTATATTGATTCAAATTTTGCAAAATCTCTGAAAAATCGATATGCCCCATTCCCGGGGCAAGCCGATTGCTGTCTGCACAATGAATAACTCCAATGGATTCTTTCATCTCAGTCAATGAATTAATAATCGAAACCTCTTCAATATTCATATGGAATGTGTCAGAAAGAACTTTAATAGCCGAAGATCCTATAGCCTCTACAAGATCTCTTGATTCTGCCTGTGTATTAAAGATATTCGACTCATACCTATTGATTGATTCCAACAAAAGAACAACATTTTTCTTCTCTGCATAGTTAACACACTCTTTTATTGAATCACATCCATAGGCGTATTGTATTGAGTCATTAATACCATCAAGTCTGCCCTTAATTCCGCCCAGAATAACAGATCCTCCGACCGGAGAAACAATATCTATAAATTCCTTAATCCTTGCAACCGTAGCTTTTCTTTTATCTTTTTCCCAATGAAATAAGGAAAGACCATCTTCCAAATAGCTTTGCCCAGTGGCTATAGATGCCAGAACTAATCCATTCATCTCAAGGTTTTTATATAGTTTGTCCCGATCCACATCGAAAGGAGTCTTCAGGCTCAACTCAATACCATCATACCCAATTTCAGCAAGTTCAGCGAGAGCCCGATCCAGCTCCCCAGCATAGAGAAGCGGACCAAATTGGGTTTTATTCGGAGTTACACTTGCAACGATTTTCATAGCACTTCCTTTAGGTTGGATATCCAAGCGTGTAGATATGTGTTCCGCCATTCAGAGGGCCTTTCATAACATCTTCAACTACTTTTTTATCCCGCATACTCATCATTTCAATTGGTGGAAGCTGCCCGGCAGGATACATCTCCATAATATCATTGATAAGTTTCTCTAAATAATCAAGAATCGCATAGACTCCCGGGCGCGCCTTTTCAGGATCTGCAAGAGTTGCATCCCCCACGACACCTTCCGGGGTAGCCTTTACTTCTATTGGCGAAGCTCCCACCTGACACCAGAAATCGATGGGGGATTCCTCTTTATAAACCGAACCGGATTTATTAATATGGCCTGAAGGAAAAATACTTGGTGGGGTTGTTTTCTCAGCATACTGCTGATCAATCAACTCTGGGAATAAGGCCATGGAAAACGAAGTTTCCACTTCATCAGCATGAATAAATGGAGTTTCAAAAATTCCACCATGCGCTTTATCTTTAAGATGCTCGGGTATTACAAACCACCAATTCACATTTACAAGAATAGAAGGTACTTGATATTTCTTTGCAAACTGATGAATAGCTACAGGAATAACATAATCCTGCCCATGCCCGTTCAGTAATATTATTTTTCTAAACCCTGAATTCCAGAACCCTGCAATGACTGCTCTTATATAGGCAGCCAAATCTTCTTCAGGAATAACAATTGTTCCCGGCATCCCCAGATGATGGAAGGGGTGTGACCCATACCATATAGGTTCTGCTATAGTACAGCCCGTCTTTTGCGCTACAGCCTCTGCAAGTCTTGTAACCAAAAAAGTGTCCTCGCCCGCACAGGCGTTCTTTCCATGATTTTCGGTACTCCCTATGGGAAGAATCAGCATGTCACTCGTTTTTAGCCGTTCCTCTATCTCATGTCCGTTCATTGTTTGATAATAGAGTCCTGTAGGTCTCTCCATGTGTCCGCCCTCTGGGGGTATTGTCCATTTGCTCATATTCATGCTCCTCTACTCTAATCATTATTCTCTTATGGTATTTATGCTGTGGTGTACCACTTGTATACCACCCAATAAAAACTATCATCATGTAAACTCTGATCCCTGACAAGGTGTTAGCCAAACAATCCGGCTATACCTTTCACCCTAAATAAGACTGTATTGTTTTTTCATCAAGAATATCACTAAGGCTCACAGCAGTACCTTTTTCCAGGGATTCTTTAGCTGCTTTTGCTATAATTACCGGACGAACAGCATCCCATATCGTACATACCGGTTCAGTATCATCAAGAAGTGCTTTTACAAAACTTTTCATTTCATCAACATATGCCTGAAAATACCTCTGCAAAAAGAAAAATGGGGGGATATCTGATATTGTTCCATCTACAGTAATTGTAGAAACCCGGGTATCTGTATCATTGTCTGCCAAACAACACCCTTTTGATCCAAACACTTCCGCACGCTGATCATACCCATAAACAGCCTGCCGGGAGTTATCAATGATACCAATAGTTCCGTCATCAAACTCCAAACTTACTACTGCGGTATCCACATCTCCGAGTTCACCAATTTTAGGATCAATTTGGACACTTCCGCGGGAAAAAACAGAAACAACCTCTTTCCCTGACAGATAGCGAATCATGTCAAAATCATGGATCATCTGATCCATGAATATTCCTCCTGATGATTTCACATATTCATAACTGGGGGGAGCAGGATCCCTGGAGGATATTTTTACTATATGAGGATCTCCGATTTTACCAGACTGAACAATATCAAACATGCGTTTAAAATTGTGATCAAACCGTCGATTGAAACCAATCTGAAATTTCACGCCTGATTGCTTCACCTCTTTTAGTGTTTCCAGAATCCGCTGCAAATCAAAATCCACTGGCTTCTCACAGAAAATATGTTTGCCGGCTCGTGCTGCCTTGACAATTAATTCAGCATGGGTGTCTGTGGGGGAAAGTATCATTACCGCTTCAACCTGTTTATTTTGAATCACTTCTTCGGAGTTTTTTGTTATATTTACAACTCCATGATCCTTTAGCCAGGTAATTGTTTCTTCAGATATAAAAGGATCAGCGACCTGTACCACTTCGGCTTCAGGAATATAATTTATTACACTATCTAAGTGTAATCTTCCTATCTTACCCGTACCAATCACTCCAATTTTTATTTTTTTATTCATAAACATTCTCCTGGTTAATAAGAATTATTTTGATTTCTCGTTAGAGTAGATATCAAACCAAACTGCAACTACAAGAATTATTCCTTTAACAATATACTGCCAGTATGCATCAACATTCATCATGCTCATTCCATTATCAATAGAAGCCATAAAAAATGCCCCCATGATAGCTCCAGTTACCTTACCAGAGCCACCTGACATGCTGGTACCACCTATAACAGCCGCAGCAATAGCATCCAGTTCCATATTCATCCCAGCTGTAGGGGTCCCTGCATTCAATCTGGCTGATAAAATGATACCTGCAATAGCAGCCATTAACCCATTCAGCATATAAACAATAACCAAATTTCTTTTTACTTTAATACCCGAATAAAGTGCAGCCTCATAATTCCCTCCCATTGCATAAATACTTCTGCCAAAGGTGGTTTTTTCTGACACAAAGGTAAATAATACTACAAGTATTAACATAATTAAAACTGGAACCGGTAACCCTCTATAATCATTTAAAATATAAGCTATACCAATAATCACTATACAGGCTGCACTATTTTTTAAAACAAACCGGGGGAAATTTTCAACGGTAAAGTCATACTTAATACGCGATTTTCTTTTTACAAAACTTATTAGTACAAATATCAGACAAGAAGCAATTGCCAGCACCCAGACAAAAGTTGCAGGCAAATATGCCTGTCCGTATATTTTATAGGATTCAACAAATGGTGCTATTGAAATTCCTTTGGTTATACCAAGAAGTATGCCGCGAAAAACGAGGAGCCCTCCTAAAGTGACAATGAATGCCGGCACTTTTAGATAAGAGATTATTGATCCTTGTATTAACCCTATAAACAAACCACCTAGAAGTACAATAAGAATTGTCACATAAGCATTAACACCATTCCAAATATGCAGTGCTGCTGCAAGACCACCCAAAGCTCCCATCACAGAACCAACTGAAAGATCTATATTGCCTGTTATAATAACCATAACCATCCCAATACCAAGAACTCCAACGATTGCCATCTGCCTTGTAAGGTTTGAAATATTTCTCGTTAACAGAAATTTTCCATCAGTAAAAACCGAAAATAAAATCCAGATTAGCAGCAAGGCTGCAAGCATAACATAATTTCGTAAGTCAATATTTTTTTTACTAAATTTCATATTTTTCATATCTCTTCCCCAATGGCTGCATGTATAATCTTTTCCTGAGTAGCCTCTTCAGCTAAAAACTCTCCTGTAAATTCCCCTTGGCACATAACGACAATTCTATTGCTCATACCCAAAACTTCCTCCAGCTCTGAAGAGATCATTATTATTGCGACCCCCTCTGATACAAGCTGGTTCATAATTTTATAAATTTCAAATTTTGCCCCAACATCTATCCCTCTGGTTGGTTCATCGAGAATCAATATTTCAGGTCTAGTGAGAAGCGCTTTCTGCAAAACTACTTTCTGCTGATTTCCACCACTTAAGCTTTTTGCCTTCTCTTCTACGCCTGAGGTTTTCGTATTTAATCGTTTTATGAGCATATTTGTTTGATGTATCTCATCGTTCTGATTAATTACTCCATAGGAAGAAATATCCTTCAAGGCAGCCAATGTTGTGTTTTCCTTAATATCCATGCACAAGACAAGCCCATATTTTTTCCTATCTTCTGAAACAAGGGCAAGACCATGACCTAATGCATCGACAGGACTATTTATAGTGATTTCTTTGCCTGAAATTAATACTTTCCCTTTTTTCCTGGCAGAGAATGCACCAAAGACACTGGCAAAAAGTTCTGTTCTTCCCGCTCCCATCAACCCGCTTATTCCAAGTATTTCGCCTTTATAAGCTTTTAAGTTTACATTTTTTATAAGATCCCTATCATGATTATCAGGATCTTGTACGGAATAGTCTTTGATTTCCAAAATCAGATCTCCCCTCTTATGATCTTCATAAGGGAAGAGATTGTTCAATTCTCGTCCAACCATCATTTTAATAATATCTTTTTTGGTAATTTCACTAATAGGTGAGGATCCAATTGAACAGCCGTCACGAATAACTGTTACAGAATCAGCAATATGCATAACTTCATCAAGTTTATGAGAAATATAAATGCAAGTTATACCTTTTGTCCTGAGTCCTTCAAGAATTTTAAGCAGTGTAGCAACTTCAGACTCGGTCAATGCAGCAGTTGGCTCATCAAGAATAAGAATTCTTGCATTTCGGGCAAGGGCTTTTGCAATTTCTACCAGCTGCTTCTGCCCAATTCCCAGGCTTTTAATTTTATCACCAGCTTTTACCAGCCTTTCTCCAGTCTCTGCATTAACAGACAATCCAACCTGGTCTAATAACTTTTGTGTTCGTTGATTGATTTCAATCCAGTTTATCAGACCTCTTTTTAGGGGATACTTTCCTAAAAAAATATTCTCGCCTACGGTCATTTCCGGTATCAGCTCAAGTTCCTGGTGAATGCAGACAATACCTTGTTTTTCAGCATCAATTGTTGTTGAAAATGTATATTCCTCACCATTGATCAAAATCTTACCTTCATACGATCCGGTTGGATATATACCAGATAAAACTTTTATCAATGTTGATTTGCCTGCGCCATTCTCTCCACAGATAGCATGAATCTCTCCTTGATTGACATTCAAAGTAACCTGATCCAGTGCTTTTACGCCAGGAAAAATTTTTGTAATATTTTCCATCTTCAAAACTACATTTTCCATAAACCCACACCATTTTATAGCATTTAAGCGAATTACGGAGGCTGAAAGCAGCCTCCGTATACAAGATTATCTTTCTACTTACTACTTAGTTAACTTTCGGCCATTCACTTTTCGGAACATTTTTATAAACATCTTCAAGTTTGTGAAAGCCATCTTTAATTAATACCTCAACCATATTGTCCTTATCAACAGCAACAACGTCTACAGAGAAACTATCAACCATTTTTGTACCATTATCAAGTTTTGTCCAAACACCTAAAGCAGAATCCACTATATCTTTGGGATCTTCTCCCTTTGCAAGGGCAACCGCCAGCTGCATTGCTGCTTCGTTCAATTTCGCTAATGGTTTATATACAGTTCCAGTCTGTAATCCTTCAACGATTCTTTGACAAGCTGCTATATCAGCATCCTGACCGGCAATAGGAACTTTTCCTGCCAGACCCTGAGCTGCAAGAGCTTGAATTGCGCCACCTGCAGTTCCGTCATTTGAAGCAATAACTGCCTGTACATTATTATCAGCTAAAGTCAGACCATTTTCTGTATGTTTTAAAGCTTCCTCAGGACTCCACCCTTTACACCATTGCTCAAGTACGATATTTATGTCTCCCCGATCAATATATGGCTGAAGAACATTCTGATGGCCTTGATATACTAAGTGTGCATTAAAATCTTCAGGACCACCCTTTAACCAGATGTAGTTTCCGATAGGAGCTTTTTCAACTACAAATGTAGCTTCAACTTCACCAACTTTTACCGAGTCAAAAGTAATGTAGTAGTCAAGATCACCGTTTCGTACTAATCTATCGTATGCAATTACAGGAACTCCTTCAGCATGTGCCGGCTCTACAACAGATCCAACAGCTTCTGAATCCAAAGCTTGTACTATCAGAACATCAATTCCCTGAGAAAGAAGGTTTTCACACTGAGAAACCTGTTTTGAAGGATCATCTTCTGCTGATTGTACTAACACTTCAACACCATGAGCTTCTCCATATGCTTTAAACATATCAATTTCTCTTTGCCATCTCTCCTGTTTTAGTGTGCCAATAGAAATACCAATTTTCAACACTCCATCATCTTTTGCAGATTCCTGCCCACCTTGAGCAAAAATACCAAAAGATCCTGCTACCATAATAACCATAATAAGAATCAGAATTTTTTTCATACAATCCTCCCTAGAATTTGTTAAATATTAGTGTACCACTGGTATACCACTATGTCAAATGTTTTTTCCTCTTTTTATACACTATAGATCCCTGGGCCATTTAATTATCGTTTTTGATTATTTTGATAGCTTAAATAAGTATAAATCCTTTTACAAAAAAATTAAAATCATAAATTTTATTAAGCTTTTTATGACAATCACATTCTGATGATTTCAATTAATCAGGATGCTTAATCTCAACTCTGTAATAATTAGTACTCTTTATTCTTAGATACCAGCCTGTTCCCCGATGTATGCACGAGCCTTCATGGCATAGGTAGATGGCCAATTCTCGGCAGATACCGCTTTACTGCAGCAACAGGGTTCTCTCCGGCGAACTTAAAATGACCTGAATCATAAAAGAGCTGAACCACTGATTACAAATAGTCAATCCGCGAATATCCAGAAACTCCTTCAGGAGCATCGGATCCTTCGGATACTTATTACCCACCTCAGAACCGGAAAATCCAGATAGTGCCATTTCACTCACGCACTGTTCAAAAGTGTTCTCTTCCCTAAATCGGGAAGATCATCATTGGTCCACCCAATAGGGGCTATTCCCAACAACACCTGTTCTTTATTAATGACATAACTTCATGATGCAGTTACTAGTACTGCTTAGCTTGAGATATCTGACTGGCCATCTCACGGTTCGCTTCGACGACATCCGGTTTTTGCGATACTTCCGGAGTACCTACCCGCCACCAGCTTTCATAACCGTCGGACATTGAATCAAATCCAACCTTGATATCAATAAGCGTGGAAACAGGGCTCTGCTGCGCTTCGGCCACTGCAGCCTGCAGCTCTTCAGCATTCGTTACCGTCCAGGTCCTGCATCCGTATCCTTCAGCAATACGTGCATAGCTGACCGGAATCTTTGCACCACCCTCGTCAAGTTTACCGGTTACCGGATTCCTGAACTTTAACTCACAACCAAATTTTGGAATCCCCTTGCTTCTCTGCAGATTGTCGATGCAGCCGAAGCCGTTATTATCAAACAGAAGCACATTAATCTTCAGTCCTTCCTGAATCGAAGTCAGCAGTTCTGAGTGGAGCATGACAAAACTCCCATCGCCTACCATGACATATACTTCTCTTTCCGGTTGGGCCATTTTAGCGCCCAGTGCACCGGAAACCTCATATCCCATACAGGAGAACCCGTATTCCATATGATAGGTGTTTATTGATCTCGATCTCCAGACACGCTGAAGATCCCCGGGAAGACTCCCGGAAGCCCCAACTATAATATCAGTCGGTTTCAGAAGCTTCTCATTAAGCAGACCGAGAACTCCCAATTGGGAATATCCCGATTCGTCCTGCTCTATCGTATATAATCGGTCGACTTCTTTGTTCCAGACTTCCCTTGCCTCTGAAATCTCTTTCTGATACGCAGATTTGTACCCGGAAGTGCGCAGAACTTGTCCAATCGCTTCAATACCGGCTTTGGCATCACAAAGAAATGGTTCCGCATCCATTTTATATGCATCAAAACTATTCACATTCAGGGAAACGAACCGAACATCCGGATGTTTGAATGCCCACTTGCTGCTGGTAGTGAAATCTGAAAGCCTGGTTCCTATCGGAATAACCAGATCGGCTTCAGCAACTATCTTGTTGGCAGCAAGCCCTCCGGTAACACCCAGACCTCCCAGATTCATCGGATGATCCCATACAACGGCACTTTTCCCAGCCTGGGTTTCAGCAAATGGTATATTGAATTCTGAACAGAACGCTGCAAGAGCTTCTCCGGCACCGGAATATTTTACGCCGCCGCCGCAGATAACCACTGGTTTCTTCTTCCCTGCAAATAATGCCGCTGCACGGGCAGCCGCATCGCTGCTGAGCTGCCTGCTCTCGATATGGTGCACCCGTTTCTTGAAAAAGCTTTCAGGATAATCCCAGGCCTCAGCCTGCACATCCTGGGGTAAGGCGAGACACACAGCGCCAGTTTCAGCAGGATCCGTTAATACTCTCATAGCGTTAATGGCTGCAGTCATTATCTGTTCAGGACGGTTAACCCTATCCCAATACCTGCAGACAGCTTTAAATGCATCATTACTGGTTATGCTGTAATCATTAAACTGCTCCAGCTGCTGCAGTACCGGATCCGGCTGCCGGCAGGCAAAAACATCGCCTGGCAGAAGCAGTACAGGTATTCTGTTCACCGAAGCAAGTCCTGCGGCAGTCACCATATTCAGTGCTCCCGGTCCGATTGATGAGGTAACAGCCATGATTTTTTTTCGATTATGCTGTTTTGCAAATGCTACCGCGGCATGCGTCATGCCCTGCTCATTGTGTCCCTGGTAAAATTTCAACGAATGATTGTTTTCCTGGAGTGCTTCACCTATTCCCACCACACAACCGTGACCGAATATGCCGAAAACTCCCTCGATATATTTATCTTCCTTCCCATTAACCGAGATATACTGATTATCCAGAAACCGTACCAGAGCCTGTCCCATGGTCAATCTTACTGTTTTCATACTTCACTCCTTCTGATGCGGAAATTTTTTCCACAAGATCCATATTATAAGTCTCTTTTATTTGAATTTTCTTTCCGGCCAGATAGCAACATCTTTTTCCAACAGCCATTCGTGATCTTTCACAAAATACCGGGTGGTTGGCAGCCAGCGCTCTTCCGGCAGGTGGGGAATCATCCAGATATAGTACATCGCGTACCCAGGAGAGGCTGCCTGCGAATGGGTAATATCAGGGCGAATCAGGGATGTGTACCGGTTTTTTACGATATGAGGTTCCTCACCCAGTAGAGAGATCCCAAACCCCTGCTCTGGAAATAATCGGTAATGATAGATTTCCGGCTGTGGATGATCATGGGGAGGGAAGCTGGACCACTTACCGGGATGATTTATAACTTCACCCAGGACCATATTGGATTCCGGGGCACTTTCTCCATCAAAAACGGTTCGCACTGTTCTGATCGAAGCCTCATTCAGGGTTCCTTTACCAAAAACATCGCATCGGATAGCATCCCCTTCATAGAACTTTGCTTCAAACTCTTTATGATTACTCACCATTTCCACAGCAAGTTCGCTCTCTTCTACGGCTGTAATTCGAACCGGGAGACCTTCAGGGACATGGAGAACCATCGGGATTTCATCAAAGCAGGAGAATCGGCTTCCAGTTGCCTCCTGGTTCTCCCAGTGAAAAATCACTTCTCCCTTTATCAGGAGCCATGCCCGCTCTTTGGGTTTTTCGCACTCCCATGACTGCCCTTTTGTAAGCCTAAGTATTCCAAAATCCAGCAGCATCTCTGCATGCTTCCCTTCCTGTTCAGTAATTGCTGTATACCCAAATGGGTATGGTTCTTTCTGTGTTACTATCATAGTTCTCCCAACTTTATATTTTTGTATCTTCTGCATCTGAAGTCATTGGCGATGAAATCGCTGCACAAATTATTATGCAGCTTACTAGAAGAAATATCCAAAGCCTGTGCAGAGCAGAAAAATTCATCAATTGACAGGTTGGGAGCCATGATACGATTTAAGCCATAAAATAAATTTCTTTTCATCAGCTCCCTCCTGTTAAATATATCATAACATAGATATTTCTTTCGTCAACTACGTTTCGTAACTTTGTTCCTTTTCTCGGCTTAGTTCCCTGTTTTGTACTATTTGCAAACAACACTTTTCTGAACGACAGCTGTTTCGCAACCTCAATATCACGATCTTATAAACAGACACTAAAACTATTATCAGCTTTGCATTCCAACTCATAACAGATTACATAATTACTATTTTCTTTCCTTTAACCGCCTCATCAGCCTTGATTGCCCACTCAACAGCCTTATACCCGTCCTCCAAACTGACCCTGGGACTATCTCCCTCTCTTATACACCGTACAAAATCTTTCATTTCTGCAAGGTAGGTATCCTGCCAGTATTCATAAAACCATTCGCTGCAGTTTCTTTTAACTCCGTCACTATTCATATAGGTATTACGGTTGTTAAATGAGTAATCTCCAATTTTTATGGTTCCTTCAGTTCCGAAAATCTCCATTGGTGCATGGTAGCCATAGGGACTGTTCCTGCTTGCTGTCAGCATCACCATAACCCCATTTTTGAATTTCATAAGAATTGCGGTGTTATCCATATCATCACACTCTTTGAGACCTTCATATGCATATACACCACCAACACCAAAAATAATTTCAGCTTCTGACCCGGTAAACCATCTTGCAGTATCATAGTCATGTGTCATCATATCTGCAATAAAACCACCGCTTGAGAGACTGAATTTAACGATAAACTCTTCTATTCCCACTTGATCCCGCGACTCCATCCTAATCAGGATAGGTTTACCAACAAACCCTTCAGAAACTTTCTTTCTGGCTTCCACAAGATTAGTATCAAATCTGTGATTATACCCAACCTGAAAAAACACATCACTTTTTGATTCAACAGTTTTCTTAATTTCATTGATTTCATCCATCGACATTCCGATCGGTTTCTCTGTATAAATCTTTTTTACGCCACTTTTAACCGCATCGCAAATAATTTGGCAATGTGTCAGAGAATTAGTTGAGATAACAATACCATCGAGTTCTTCCAGTGCAAAAAGTTCATTATAATCCTTGGTGATAACAGCCGGATTAAACTTTTCTTTTGCTGTCTCAAGCTCTTTATCTACCACACTGCAGACTGCATAGAGTTCTGCTGAGGGAATGTTTTGGTGGATGTTTTTTGCATGCTCCAGACCAAGTCTTCCAAGACCAATAATTCCCAGTTTAATCGTATTTTCCATAAGTTGGCTCCTGATTTTTACTTGAGTTAAGCAGCTGCTGCAGCGGCTAAACTCAAAAAATTTTTTATATAATGGTACTGAACGTACCCCTTAATCCATTCTGCCTATCACATTTTAGTTAAAATCACTTCCGGACATTGACTCCTCCAAATCTGCCAGGCAGGGGTAGTCGTTAACGCCCCTAAATGCTTATAGATCAACCCAGACTGTTCCTTTTTGTGAGCTCTCAACACAGTGCTCCACAAACTGTACCCCCCGGAGACCTTCAGCAATCCCGGGAAATCCCATATCATCCTCAGAAAGGGATTCGCCTGCAGTCTTCTTCGTCAAAGCAGTAAGAAACTTCAGGTAAATATTGGCAAATGCAACGAAATATCCTTCAGGGTGGCCTGCAGGAACCCGTGACAACCCGGAAGCTTTGGGGTGCATTTTGTCCCTTCCCCTGGAAAGTATTTGTACTGGTTTATCAATATAGGTAACCCTCAGGTAATTCGGATCCTCCTGGACCCACATAATAGATCCTTTTGTACCGTATATTCTGACACATAATCCATTATCATGTCCTATCGCTATATAAGAGGTCCAGTAGAGTCCTTTTGCACCGCCCTCATACCGAACCATGATTGAGGCATTATCATCAAGAATTCTTCCCTCACCACAAATATCCAGACTTGCACACAGGGATTTTATCTCTAATCCTGTCATATAGGAAACCAAATGCTCAACATGACTTCCCAGGTCACCGGCACAATTTGATGCACCGCTCTGAGCAGGATCCAATCTCCAGACGGCCTGTTTATCACCCTTATTCTCTACCGAAGCGGCAAGCCATCCTTCCGGAAACTCGGCATTAACAAAGCGTATATCACCGATATCATTATTCCTGATCATCTCTCTGGCCTGGGTTATAAGAGGATACCCTGAATAGGTATAGGTTACACAAAACAGGAGGTCTTTCTCTTTTGCAAGCCTCTGCAGGTCCTCAGCCTGAGTTGAGTTTGTTGTTACCGGTTTGTCACAGACAACATGAATTCCGTTTTCCAGAAAAATTTTCGCAATAGAATAATGCAGGTTATTCGGGGTAACAATTACCACAAAATCAATCCCGTTCTCACGTTTTCCTTCCCGGTCGGCCATTTCACTATAGGTTTCATAGAGTCGTTCACGATCTATATCCAGAGAGGCTCCCATTGCAAGGGTTTTTTCATAATCCCTTGAAAAAGATCCCGCAGCAATTACCGCTTTGCGATCAAGATTTATTGCTTTCCTGTGCACATCACCAATAAATGCCCCTTCACCTCCGCCAATCATTCCATATGTTAACATTCCTATTGCCCCTTCACCTGTATATTACTGAAACTCTACAGTTTCACATCACTCCAATCTAATAACACCATCATCTGTTTTCCGGCTATTCCCTAAGTGCCTTGCAGGTCTTACGAATTACCAGCTTTGGTTCAAGAACTTTCTGTATGCTTTTTCTGTTTTCCGGGTTACGAATCTTATCAATCAGAATCTTTGCACACCATTCCCCCAGCTTGAATCTATCCTGGCTAACTGTTGTTAAATGAATTCTATAAAGATTTGATATAGAGATATTATCAATGCCCATTACCGATAGATTATCCGGTACCTGCAGCCCAAATTCCTCGGCAGCCTCCATGGCACCCAGAGCAATGATATCATTATAGGCCAGGATAGCTGTGGGAATTTCATCCTTCAGCAGCAGCTCTTTCGTAAGTTCATAACCTACATTTTCATAAATTTCATAACTTGAATTTTCTGAGCTGAAAGGTTCAAGGCCACTCTCTTCAAGAGCGGTTTTATAACCATTATACCGAAGTGATGTTGTTTGTATATTTTTCTCATACCCTATAAAGGCAATCTTTTTATGACCGAGTTTAATTAAGTGTTTTGTTCCGATATAAGTTATCCGGAAAGGGTCTGTAACTACATAACTGCAGTTTGCAATATCAGGCTGATATGATAAGAATACCAATGGTCCATCAGGTGGGTATTTACTGATTACATGGGTTAAATCCTCTGAAACAGGGGAAATTATCACACCCCCAACCCGTTGACTGTACAACTCATCTATATAGTTTTGTTCTTTCTTGGGATCCCTGTCAGTATCACAAAGAAAAACATTAAACCCCTCACGGTTTGCATAATCTTTTAGCCCCTTGGCAACTTCAGAGTAGTAAGGATTCATTATATCCGGAATAATCATTCCGATGGTGTTTGTTTTATTTGTAGCCAGCCCCTTAGCCACGGCATTTGGAATATACCCCATCTGCCTGGCTAATTCCTTAATTTTTATTTTTGTTTTTTCAGTGACCAAACTACTATCAGATAATGCTCTGGATACTGTTGTATGTGAAACATTTGCTGATTTTGCAATATCCCTAATTGTTATATTTACTTTCAAATTATCTATTCCTTAACCTGCAGGATTCATGACTTTATAGAAATTGTAACCGGTAACATTCATAATGTCAAATAGTATTAATTATATGAGTGATTAATAATCTTTTATCACTTTTAATAACTTATTTACGCATGTTACCGGTTGCATTTATTAGTCTAAATATAAAAAAGAAGTTAGCGGTGTATGCATCACCCAAATCTCTGATTGATGCCGGTACACAGGCTGTATAAATATTAGGGTGTCCTCCCATATTCTCAATTTCCCAAAAAAAACCAACCCATAATACGATATTCCTTGACAAAAGAGCAAACGTTTGCTAATGATTAATAGACACTCTTTTTGTATACTGCAAAGCTACTTCGAAAAAACTTGTATCTTTTACAATTTGCTGAGAATGGGTAAAATTTAAGCTGGAGCAAAAACTATGAAAGCAACAATTAAAGACATCGCAAAAGTAGCCGGCATATCATACTCTTCTGTATCACGAGCCCTAAATGGATTGAAAGGAGTGAGTGAAGAGACCCGGCAGCAAGTTAGAAAAATAGCAGAAGAAATGGAATATACCCCTAACGCAGTAGCAAGAGGTTTAGTTCAGAAGCAGACGGGAACCCTTGGATTAATCATCCCGGACATTACCAACCCTTTCTACCCGGAATTAGCCAGAGGGGTAGAGGAGCGGGCAAGCGCAGCAGGGTATAACACCTTTTTCTGCAACACTAACTATGACCTGAAAAAAGAAGAATCGTATATACAGAATCTTCTGGAAAAACGGGTTGATGGTATTATTCTTGCACCGATATCCGGCCAATCAAATATCCTCGAACAACGGAAGCGTATGCCCGTACCCTGTGTGTACCTTGGTAATGCTCCGGAAAACACCAAATATAGCTTTGTGATAACAGATAACATCAGAGGCGGCTATCTGGCAGCGCGAACACTAATTGAGAAGGATTACCACCGTATTGGATTTATCAGCGGTATTAACAGCGGCTACACAAATGATGGCCGCTACCTGGGTTTCGCAGAAGCCATGAAACGCTACGACCTTGAACTGAATTTAAATTATGTCAGGCAGGAAACATGGAGACTAAAAAGCGGATATGAAAATATTTGCAAAATGATTGATTCAGGCGACTACCCGGAAGCGGTAATTGCAGGAAATGACCTTATCGCTATGGGAATTCTGCAAGGTATAAAAGAGAAGGGCCTGAGAGTCCCTGAAGATATAGCAATTATAGGTTTTGATGATATTCCAAATGCATCATGGCCGGAAATAAATTTAACCACCATTAAACAGCCAAAAATTCGGATGGGAGAAGCGGCCGTTGAAGTCTTATTAGAACTTTTTCAGGAAGAAAGTAGTGACAAGACACATCAGAGGGCACGCAGAATTATTTTGGACCCGGAACTCATCCTCAGAGGGACCTGTTAAAAAATTAAGGAGTTTTAGAATGATTTTTTTCCCCGAAGGCAGAAAACTTGACTTTATTGCACAGGGAAGAGCCGGATTGGATTTGTATGCAGCAGAAGAGAATACCAATTTCAATGAAGTTCTCAGCTTTAAGAAGTTTATTGGTGGTTCTCCCGGTAATATAACTGCCATGCTGGCAGCCCTTGGAAGAAAAACGGGCCTGATAACCAAAGTCTCCGCTGATCTTATAGGGCAGTATGTAATATCCTATTTCAACTCTATAGGAACAGACACAACACACATAGCAAAGGACAGCAGTGGGGGCCGGACAAGCCTGGCAATAACCGAAATGAAACCCAAAGACTGCGGCGTTATCATTTACCGGAATAACGCATCCGACCAGCTTCTGGAACCTGATGAAATAAGTGAAGAATACATTGCTAATGCAGCAGGTTTAATAGTTTCAGGCTTTGCTCTATCTGAAACACCGGGACGTGAAGCGGCCCTTACCGCCATCGAATATGCACGCAGAATGGGAACCCGGGTAATACTGGACCTTGATTATCGCCCCTACTCATGGCGCTCCTCTTATGATGCAGCTCTCTATATGGGAATGGCTGCAGAAAAGTCGGACATCCTTATCGGAAATGATGAAGAATTTGCTGTCCTGAATAAAATCATGTATCCTGATGCTGTAAACGACGGCAGAAAAGCGGTAACCCCCTGGCTTAAAAAAGGCTGTTCACTGGTTATCTACAAACAGGGTGGAGGAAAAGGGGCTATGGCTTTCGAACAGAATGGACAGATTCATGAAGGCAGACTCTATTATACCAAAGTGCAAAAACCCTTTGGTGCCGGTGATGCTTTTCTGGGAACAACCCTTCACTACCTAATGAAAAAATGGGATGTGGCCACAGCCATCGACCGGGGAGCCGCTGCCGCCAGCATCGTAATATCACGAAAAAGCTGCAGCGCTGCATCACCAACCGAACAGGAACTGGACAATTTTATACAGAACTATACAGGAGGAACTGCAGATGCCTGAACATATTGTACCCTATGATAATTTCAACAGACCAATAATTGATACTGGCCATACTCTGGTACCCCGCTGCTACCTGAATGTTGTTAAACTGGCAAAAGGAAAAACTTTCACTTACCGGCTTAAAGAGTATGAATCCGTCTGCGTGGGAGCTTCCGGAACCTTTGATATTGCTGTTGGTGGAGAAACTTTTAACAATGTAGGAGTCAGAAAACACCTGTTTGCGGGAAAACCGGACTCTGTATATATCCCACTGGATAGTGAAGCTGTTTTAACTGGTGTCAGCGAAAAGGCTGTGATTTTTATTGCAGGCGGGCGACACGAGAAAAAAGGAAAACCGTTTAGGATTACTCCGGAAGATGTGGATAAAGTCCAATACGGTTCAGATGATACAAAAACTCACAGAAAAATATTCCACGTACTCGGCCAGAAAACCCGCGACCTCACCGGCAGACTGCTTGTAAGTGAGCTCTTTACCGTAGGTGCAGGAGGTTGGTCCGGATTCCCTCCCCATAAACATGATGAGGATATTGAGGGTATAGAATCAGCATTTGAAGAGGTCTACTATTTTGCCTTTAATCCGGAAAACGGCTTCGGCGCACAGTTTGCCTATGTGCATGAAGACGACCTTGGACCCGTACATCATATAAAATACGGCAGTACCATTTTGCTGGAAAGAGGCTATCACCCTGTTTGTGTCGCACCAGGATATGAAATGTACTATTTCACTATTCTAGTCGGTAAAACCCAAAAAGCATTAAAACAAAACTTTGAAAAGGCTCATGAGTATCAGGTTCATACGATTCCCGGTATCAAAGATATGGTCTCAAAGTTTAAATAAGAGGTTTCATGTTAGTCAATCTATCTGAATTACTACCTGCAGCTGCTGCAGACTCCTATATAGTACCGGGATTTAATATTTTTGGTATGGATGAAGCATGGACTGTCATGAGAGCGGCGGCGGAAGAAAAAAGTCCGGTTATTCTTATGGTAAACAAGGACATGATGAAGAAATACCCCGTAGAAGTTCTGGGCAGCATGCTCAAAGCCATTGCCTGCCAATCAAAATATCCTGTGTGCGTGCATCTGGACCATACATATGAGGAGTCTATCATTTTACGTGCCCTGGACTCCGGATTCAGCTCTGTTATGTTTGATGGTTCGCAGCTAAGTTTAGAAGAAAACATCAGAAGAACCCGGTCAATTGCAGATGCAGCCCACAACAGGGGAATATCTGTTGAGGGAGAAATTGGATCAGTCCCCTACACCGATACGGGAAGTATTATTAAGAATGAAAAGACCATTCCTGAAGAAGCCAAAATTTTTGCAGAAAGAAGCGGAGCAGACGCTGTTGCTGTTTCCGTTGGAAATGTTCATAAGCTAAAAAGAGCTGAAGCAATTATAGACATTGATCTTCTTGCATTGATTGAGACTGTAGTGACAACACCTCTTGTTCTTCATGGAACCTCCGGAATATCCAGCTCTGATCTGGCAAAGTTGGTAAATAGTCGAGTAGCAAAATGTAATATCGGGACAGTCCTTCGACAAGCCTGGGGACATACACTAAGAAATTCCTTCCAGACCCAGTCTAATTCCTTCGACAGACTTACACTTACTGAAAAATCACTACAAGCCATCCACGATTGCGCGATTGGGAAAATCAGGGAACTCGGCGCCTCCGGAAAAGCATAAAAAACGGCTCACCTGCTTTAAAACAGATGAACCGAATATATAAAAGGAGGCCGGAACTCCGGGCAAACCGCCCTGATTCCTAAAAATAACTATATATATTCCTCAATTTTTTTCCGCATATCCAAAGCAACATCAAGAAGATCCCGTTCCCAGAGCTCGTGATTCAGAAACTCTCCGGATACATAACCATCAAATCCAGTTGCCTTCACTGCATCCATCCATTCCTGTACAGGAAGATCTCCTTCTCCCGGCAAGCAGCCTCTTAACACACGCTCATCCGGCCAGGGTGCCCCTGCAGCAGGTCTTAGCCCGTCACAAAGGTGTACGCCGTATATTAATGATGAATCCAACTTACTAATCTCTTCAGGTTCAGCACCCCTGCTGGCCCAGAAATGCCAAAAATCTATAACCAGACCAACATTATCCTTTCCTGTTTTTTCTATGAGATCCAGACATTGCTTCAACGAATGAATTGGCGTCCAGGCAGCCCCTTCAAGCTGGAACCGGATCCCTTTTTGTTTACCAATATCAGCAATTACTTTGAGGTTTTCAGCGGTTAGGGAAATTACTTCTCTCTCTGTCATTCCCTCAAGCTCACTAAACGGGTTAACCTGGATAGTTGGAGCACCGATAACTGAAGCAACTTCGCAAAGCTGCTCCGTCAAAGCAAACAGCCTCTTTTTTGCCCCGACATCCTGAACCTCAATACCACCAATAATATCAACAGCAGCCGGTTCAATTCCCTTAGCCTCTAAACAATCCTTAAGCTGGGATGCGGTCATTCCCGCATCAAGAAAACGAATAAGTTTATCCGTGTGAAGCTCAATGGCCTCATAACCGCACTCTTTCGCAATCCTTACATCAGTCAGAATGTTAGAATGCAGTGTTACCTGACCATGCAGTGTCGTTTTCACAATCCGGTTCTCCTTACTACAATTCTATTTTCTTGAGAATCTCTTCTTTATGAGAATCGAAATAGGAAAGCATTTTATCAACATGTTTTACGAGAACAGGTTCCAATACCATATCAGAGACTCTCGGCCTGCTGTCTTCCCGTATACCTTTGTTCTCAATAATGGCTTCTTTTAAGAATCTAATGCATATTTCCGGATTTATTATACTTGTATCCAGCATAATATCAAATTTTGTTGAATCTGTATAATTAAAATGAAAGTCAGATTCTACAAAGGAACGGCGGACACGGTCATTTTCCTGCATAATGCCGATAGCTTCAGGCTCAGTAATGTTTCTATCCTGCATGATTCTATGGACTCTGCATATATCCGGGGCTTTGATCCGTATATTGATAACATCAGAATAAGAATCCAGCAAACCAAAACTGCCCCGGCCGGCAATAACAACATTCCCATGATGCGCCACAGTAATAATCACTTCAGCTAAAAATTTAATAGCCATGTCCCGGTAAATATCAAACTTTTCAATGAGCGACGGAACCGTTTCATAAATAGTATCTAACCTGCTAAAACCATAATCCTTCATGATTTTCGAAATTAGGTTTTTATCAATATAGGAATAGCCAAGCTCCTCCGCCAGTTTCCTGCCGATATAACTTCCCATACTCCCCAGTTTTCTGGAAATAGTAATTGCACTCATAAACCCTCCTTGTAGAAGTTTACCGTTATTTTTTCTTTTGTTTCCTGGCATCAATAAGTACAGCAGAAACAATAATCAAACCTTTCACAATCTGCTGCCAGTATGCGTTAACACCCATAAGGTCCATACTGTTGTTCAGGACACCTATAATAAGGGCACCTACTATACAAAGAGGAATAGATCCCACTCCACCACTCAGACTGGTTCCACCAATAACGGTCGAGGCAATAGCATCAAGCTCATAAGAGAGCCCGTAGGTTGGATTTCCTGCTGCTGTTCTGGAAACAAGTATAATACCGGAAATAGCTGCTAAAAAACCTGCATAGGCATATACTTTAACTTTTACTCTTTCAACATTTATACCGCAGATTCTTGCAGCCTGTTCATTACCGCCTATTGCAAAGACGTAACGACCAAACCTGGACTTACTGAGAAGTATATGAGAAACAACACCTACGATTCCAAAAATCCAGATAGGTACCGGTATTCCCAGAACGGATCCGCCGCCGATAAACATGAAACTGGACTTAAGGTCACCTATCGGACGACCATTAGAGTAGAGAAGTGCGGCTCCGCGAGCCACTGTCATCATGCCTAATGTTGCTATAAATGGAGGTATTTTCCCATAAGCGTGCAGGGATCCATTTATAGTACCTGCTACTGTACCAACACTTAGGCCAATAAGAATAGCAAAGATAATTGGCATAACAATACTGATAGGCTGTAGAGGACTTACTGCATTCTGGGACATTGATGTAACAATAACACCAACCAGGGCCAAAACAGAACCTGAGGACAAGTCTATACCTGTTGTTATTATAGCTAATGTAACACCCATAGAAATAATACCGATAATAGATACCTGTCTCACAACATTCGTAAAGTTTCTCACTGACCTGAATGCCGGGGAAACAATGGACATTATCAAACATATTCCTAAGAGAATTACCACGATGCCATACTTATTCATAAATGTATGCATACTAAATTTTTTCATTTTTTTTGTTTCATTCATTATATTCCCTCTTATGGTTTCAGAGTTTCTCGCCAGTGGCAAGTTGCAGTATTTTTTCTTGTGTTGCTTCGGATCTCTGCAGTTCTCCGGACAGTTCACCCTCATGCATAACTATTATCCTATCAGATATAGATAGAATTTCCGGCATTTCTGATGAAACCATGATAATTGCTTTACCCATTTTAGCCAGTTCACCAATCAACCGGTGAATTTCTGCTTTTGCACCTACATCTATTCCTCTGGTCGGTTCATCAAGAATAAGTATTTCCGGTTCCGTCAACAACCACCGGGATATCAGCACCTTCTGCTGATTACCACCACTAAGGTTTTTGATGAGCTGTTCTAAGGTAGGTGTTTTTATTTGCAGGGCTTCCCGCTGAGACTGACAGTTTTCACGGATTTTCTTAAAGTTCAGCAGACCTCTATTAAGGTATGTTCCAATATCAGGCATTATCATATTGTCTTTTACCGATAAATCTAAAAATAAACCAGTCAGCTTTCTATCTTCAGTAACAAACCCAATCCTATGAGAAATAGCATCTATAGGTGTTTTAATCTCAATTTTTTCACCTTCAAAGATAACTTCACCTTCATCATAGGGCACAAAACCAAAAAGAGCTTCCATGAGTTCAGTTCTTCCTGCTCCCATCAATCCGGCAACGCCCAGGACTTCTCCTCTTTTCAAATCAAAACTCACATTTTTGAACTTTTTAGTCACACCCAAATTTTTCACAGAAAGAAGGACTTCACCAATCTTGGCTACTTCCTTGTGAAAAAACTCCTCCATATCACGACCAACCATCATACTAATAAGCCGGTCTTTATCAAAATTTTCTATAGTATCCGTGCCAATAAATTGTCCATCCCGAAGAACAGTCACTTCATCACAAATCTGAAAAACCTCATCAAGTTTATGTGAAATATAAATTATAGCAAGATTTCTTTCATTTTTAAGTTTTTGGATAATATCATACAGCTTCGCTACCTCTTTTTCTGTAAGAGCAGAAGTAGGTTCATCCATTATTATAAGGTCAGAATTGTAAGATACTGCTGTTGCAATAGCTACCAACTGGGCATTTGCAATTGTTATATCACCCATCATAGCGGCAGGATCAATATCAATACCCAATTCAGTAAAAAGCTTTTTCGTTTCTTCTTCAATCTTTTTCTGATTTACGAATTTTAATCCATTTCCAAGAATTTCCTTCCCTAAAAAAACATTGCTGGCTACACTGAGATTTGGGATAGGACTAATTTCCTGAGGAATCATGCTGACACCACTTTTTATGGCATCTATTGGACTTTTTACAAGATAAGAATCCCCTTTAAATAAAATCTCTCCCTCTTCAGGATGATAAATACCATACAGTACTTTCATTAAAGTTGATTTCCCTGCTCCATTCTCTCCCATAAGAGCATGAACTGATCCACTCTTAATGGTAAGATTTACTTTGTTCAGTGCTTTTACTCCCGGAAATGATTTTGATACATTTCTCATTTCCAGAATATTTTCTTTCATCATAAGAATTCCCCATTTTAGCCATGTTTGGATAAAAGAAAGGACAGCTTTTATAGATTTTCATCTAAGTAAAAACTGTCCTTATCAAAAAACCAATCTTATTGATAATCAGCCATATTCTCTGTTGTTACAAGTTCATAAGGAATCCACTGCATCTTGTCCAGTTTTTCTCCCTTAATGAGTCTATAAGCAGTTTCAACACCACCATAACCTTGACCATGAGCGCTCTGGAAAACAGTTACATCAAGGCCTTTACCAAGGAATACAAGTGCATCGGGTGTAGCATCTACACCGGCAATAATGATATCTTCATCTGCCATTCCAAGACTCTGGGCTGCCAAAAGAGAACCAATTGCCATTTCGTCATTATTTGAAACAATTGCTGCAAGGTCGGGTATTGCCTGAAACCAGTTTTCAGCAATCTGCATTCCCTTAGCTCTGTCCCAACGGCCTTCTGCTTCTGCTACGATTTCAATGTTTGGATAATCAGCAAAAACTTGTTTGTTACCTTCGGTTCTCATTAATGCTGCTTCATGACCACTTATACCTGTCATTATAGCAACCTTTCCACCTGCTTCACCTAATGCAGCTGCAACCCATTTACCTTGCATAAGACCAGCCTGAATAGATTCTGATCCAACATATGCATCTATGCCGTCATGAAATTTTTCATCAGGATATCTGTTGATTACAACCAGGTAAACACCTGCTTCTTCACATTTTGCAATTATTGGACCTATTGCTGAAATGTCTACCGGTACAATAGCTATTGCATCTACACCTTTTGTAAGTAAAGTTTCCAGGGAACTTAACTGTACAGCCGGATCAGCTTTTCCATCTGTTATCATAACTTCTACATCATCGTATTCTGCATCAAAAGCTCTTACACCATCTTCCAGGTATGAAAGCCATTTGTCAGAAGAGTCAGCCATAGGTGCACCAATTCTAATTATTCCGTCATCCGCTTCACCTGCAGCAAATACAGAAAGAGGCATAATTAAACAGATTCCCACTAAAACCAGTAATAAAATTTTTCTAACCATTTCGTTTCTCCTTTTTTTTCTATCCTTACTGGATAGTTTTATTAATTAAGCAAACGTTTGCTATATATTGTTGCACCACTTTCTTCATTTGTCAATTATTTTCTTAGTTTCTTATAAAACTTTTTTTAAATTGATAAATTTGTACCGAATAACCTGATAATTAGTACTCTATCAGTCATTCTAAGCAATGTTGGTAGCAACATACTAAGCAAACGTTTCCTCTATTAACTCCAATAAAATTTTCTTACCAGCTGGTTTATATTCTAAAATCAATCTTGCCTGAAAAATTGGTTCTTTAGAATTAGTAGCCGATAAATCTCAAAAAACAAATTTCGTCTGAATTTTTCAATCAAACTTACTACACTTACTACACTTACTATAGAATAGCACAGATTTTTGGTTTGTCAACTTTATTTCTTTACTTTGTTTCATTACTTTATATCCTTGACTTTTCACTCTATTCAACTTACTATTTTTACCATGACCACGCCCCGCAGCAATCT
>JABMQR010000335.1 GCA_013202335.1 Bacteroidota bacterium | reverse complement strand
TTTCCTCTTTCATAATCGCTAACCATATTCTGGCGTACACCAAGTTTTTTAGCAACTTGCGCTTGTGTCAAACCAGCCTGATCGCAAATATTTTATCCAAGTTCGTCCCCTCCGGTTAAATATTCAGACAAAATAACTTCTCTTTTTGATGATACAACCGACTGGTCCGGTCTTTCCACATCAAGGATGTTATAGGGAATGGTTTTCTTCTCTCTTTTTCTGTTCCAAAACATTTCTTCCTTTTTCCGTAGTTATGTATCTCTGGTTGGGGCTGCTTGGCTTATCTGGAACTGTCAACGCGAGCAGGCCGTCACTGACAAGCGGATTAATATAATTCTTTTTGAAATTTGTTCTGTGTTAAAACCTGAAATGCTGATCAATTCCTTCATTCTTGCCGGTTCAAGGCATGTTTTCAGGATAACATACTTATCCACAGGTTGGTCACTGTCTGGTCGCAACCTGGTCACTGCCTGGTCGCTGCCCGGCAGATATATCTTCATCACTTCGCGCTGGACGTCTAAGAATAATTGTCGTGTCGTACGGGACGTTCGTGCAGAACGTGCGCAAAATTGGATGTTGTCTTTTCCCTATCACTTTTCTTGATGAAACAAGTGCCATCTCTTTAATCGCGAGCCTCAAATTCTTTTTCCCTGAATTATTCAGGATATAATGCACCTGCCTTTTACCAATACCAACCATATTTAAAATTCCTTTTTCCACCAAATTAGTTAAATCTCGGGTTGCCGTTATTCTGCTTATATTTTTTATTAATTCTTTATAGTCCTTATTGGTTATTTTTCTGTTTTCCTTTACATAAATCACTGCTTTAATTTGCCTTTCATTCAACCAAATCTTTAAGGTCAATACTTGCCACTTATGTTATTCTATCAACATTAATTTTGAGTGCCTTTGCAAGTCGATTTGCCATTGACGGGGAAAGCCTGCGTTTTCCTCTTTCATAATCGCTAACCATATTCTGGCGTACACCAAGTTTTTTAGCAACTTGCGCTTGTGTCAAACCAGCCTTAAGACGAGCTCCAGCAAGTAGATTCCCAATCCTGTTGGACTGCATCTCTTTCCAAAAATCTGTTTCCTCAATAGATACGCTGCTCGTTTTTTCAGAAGTAAGTATACTCACTTCAAATTTTTTCTTAATCCACTCAACAACTTCTTCTACATTTTCACCCTGTAACGATATCTCAATACGGGGCTTTTTCAGGATAGCCAACATAATACACCTCGATCTCTATCTCCTCCTTCTGACAAGTCCAACATGCCACATAACTATATGTCAGGTGACAGTGATATTTTCCCTTGTCAAGAGGAGAAAAATTATTCGTGCGTTTTTGAATCGGTCCGTCTGATTTTAAATCCTAAATAAGCAAAAATAAAAGTTTTTTTACATTTTGAGGCAGTTTCACTAAACCTCGATCCACTTTCTTTTTAACTTTTACTTTATAGCGAATGAGTCATATTATAACTATATTAGGTAATAATCAAATGTTTTTTTGAGTGCGAACTTCAAGCTTGAGTAGCGCCGGTTAAAAAGCGGCACTCTATGTTTATAATGCAAAAATATTCGATTTCACCTGGAAGATCAATGAGTAAAAAATATTCCATGCTCTCCGTGTTCTCTGTAGTGAAATAATATCGGCCATATGGTTCTTGACAGTTGGTTATATATGGATTATAATAGCTATTAAATCCACTTTTAAATGGAGGATAACAATGAGGACGATACAGATGACCTTAAATGATGATCTCGTCGAGACGGTCGATAAAATTATCAGGGAGCTTAAAACAAGTCGGTCCGCTTTTACCCGTGATGCTCTGAGAGATGCGGTAAATCGCTTTAACATCCACCGCCTTGAGGAAAAGCACAGACAGGGATATGCTTTACATCCAGTAAAAAGAGAAGAGTTCAGTACTTGGGAAAAGGAACAGGATTGGGGGATGAATGAAGAGAGGTGAAATCAGATGGTACAAATTTAAAGCTCCTGATAAGAGGCACCCGGTATTGATTTTAACGCGTGATTCTATTCTGGAATACCTTGGAGAAGTTACAGTAGCCCCGATCACATCGACTGTTCGGGACATACCCAGCGAGATATTCTTATCCAAACAAGACGGTATGATTAAAGATTGCTCTGCTAATTTTGATCACATTCAGACCGTAGCAAAAGGAAAAATAGAATCACTTATAACTACGCTTTCGCCTGATAAATTAAAAAAAGTGCGTGAGGCGATTAAGTTTGCCCTTGATTTATAAGAGATATGAAGAAATCGTGAAATTGTATCCTTATCTGGAGTCAATAACCGCTCCTAAAAGAGTCTTGTTTATCTCTCACTTCAGAGAAATAGGCTCCGCATTTCACAGGGCAGGCAGAGTTCGCAGGCACTGAGTCTTTGAGCTGAATCGCTGAGGGGGCGATTCAGCTCAAACTGACATCCCGCTATCGCTGGAGATGTTGACATGATACAATCTATTCTGTTGCTATTCAACTGTCTACGGC
>JABMQR010000334.1 GCA_013202335.1 Bacteroidota bacterium | reverse complement strand
TTTCTGGAGTCTTGATAATTACCGTACTGCCTGGTCTGGAAAGTGGTGGAGAGGTTGGGGAAACTACGGTATCAGGGGTTGTTTTCCTGGTATTAGCAGAACTTTTCTTTGCGATAAATTCCGTTTTTCTCAAGCCTTTTATGAAGAAATATTCAATACCGCAGGTAACTGCCGTAGCATTAGTTATATCAACGCTGATGTTTGCGGCTATTCTCAACAAGCGCATTGTGACTTTTGATTATGCGGCAATCTCTTTTTCCACCTGGGGAACGATTCTCTATTCAGGGATAATAGCACTGTTTCTTTCAAATGTTTTCTGGAACAGAGCTATAAAAAGTACTGGAAGCCTTAAGGTTTCGGTGTATGCAAACCTGCCGCCGGTATTTGTCTTGATTCTCGGGGCACTGATTTTTAGTGAGATGCTGAACGGAGTGCAGTATGTTGGTGCTGCCATTATAGCTGCAGGTATAGTTTTAGCTCAGAGACAAAAGGGTAATGCGAACAAAGTTAGATAGATGGTTTTTGTGATAGAGAAGAGTATTCTTGCTTAGCCTCCCCTTTCGAGTAGGAGAAGTCGCAAGATAGTTGCGGATAAACATCCAAAACACGCAAGACTGGTGCGGTATATATTATAAATATCGCAGAACAGTTGCGAGTTTGTGGATTGTGTAGTAGAATATCGCTATGATTGAATATAAAAGAGTGTTAAACCTACAGGAAGAAGGAAAGAAAAAATCAATATTTCTTTTTGGTCCACGGCAGACAGGGAAGACTTCTTTGTTGAAAAAACAGTTCCCCGAAGCCCCGTATTACAATTTACTTCGTCATGATACTTTCCTTAAATTATCCGGAAATCTCGGAATGATCAGGGAGGAGCTGGCGGCCACCCCTCCAATAAAAAACCAACCGGTTATTGTGGATGAAATCCAAAAACTTCCTGGTTTGCTGGATGAAATTCATGATTTAATTGAAACGCAAAAATTAACATTTATCCTCACGGGAAGCAGCCCGCGAAAACTTAAGCGTGGAGCTGCAAACCTGCTTGGCGGGCGAGCAAGAATTCGCAATCTTTTTCCCTTAACCTCCAGAGAAATAACTGATTTTTCTTTATTAAGAGCAATTAATTATGGTACGATTCCGTCAATTTATCTATCTGATGAACCTGAGGAGGATTTGTTATCATATTGCGGTGTCTATTTACAGGAAGAGATTCAGGCTGAAGGACTTACCCGCCGAATAGAAAACTTTTCAAGATTTTTACGATCAGCGGCAGCGATGAATGGGAAGGAGCTGAATTTTGAGAAAGTGGCAAGAGATTTAACATTACCAGCGAGAAGTGTTAGGAAATACTTTTACATCTTGTCTGATACGCTGGTTGGCCGCCTGATTGAACCTTTTAATAAAACGGTAAGAAGAAAAGCTGTATCAAAATCTAAATTTTACTTTTTTGATATTGGAGTCGCTAATATTCTTGCCGGAAGGTATCGGATTGAAGAGAATTCTGAGCTGTTCGGCAATGCATTTGAACACCTGATTTTGAATGAGATACTTGCCTGGTCTTCATATACCAGAGACAGGAGAGATATTACTTTTTGGAGGGGCAGGTCCGGGAATGAGGTTGATATAATAATCGGGGATTCTTGTGCGATTGAAGTAAAAGCTGCAAAGATGGTTCATCAAAATCATCTGAAAGGATTACGGGTTTTATCTGATGAGATAAGGCTTAAACACAAGCTGGTTGTATCTATGGATTCCCATCCAAGAGTTATAGGTGATATTCGTATAGTTCCCTGGAACCTGTTTTTTGAGGAGTTATGGGGGGGGGCTGTATTAACAATCAACTTGTTAGTATATTTTGAAGGTGTAATCAAAAAAACCGAAACAGCAAACTGTGATTAGCTGTTTCGGTTTCATTTGTTTGGGAGAGGAGTCAACTCGCCTACTTGAAGTTCTCTTCTTCTATTCCCTGCACAATACCAAACTGCTCGGTTAAAAAATCTTTCTTAAATTCCATCTTTTGAGCAAAGGCCATGCTCAACCATGCTTCAACAATCTGCACACCAAGAAATGGTGCAGTTATCCAGCCACCCAGGGTAATTACATTGGCATTGTTGACGATTTTTGCCCGTTCTCCAGAAAAAACACTGTCAACAACACAAGCGTAGACACCTTTAAATTTGTTGGCAACTATTGCCATCCCCTGTCCTGTTCCACAGATAAGAATACCTTTGTCGGCTTCACCGTTCTGAAGGGCTTTTGCAACTTTTGGAGCCTGCTGAGAGTAAGGCCTAGGCGCACTGACCGATTCAATTCCGAAATCAATTACCTTGATATCGTCTCTGCCGCCAAGGAACTCCAGAATTGCGCTCTTTAATGGAAATCCGGATAAATCGGATGCTATTGCTAATGTTATAGTTTGTGACATGCTAGTTACCTCTCTTTTTTATTACTTTATGTGCTTTTTTCACAATGGATTCTGCAGTCATGCCGTAATCCTGTATCAGGTAATCCAAATCACCTACCTGACCAAATTTATCTCTTGAGCCGATACGTTCCATAAATGTTGGGCGTTGTTCTGCAAGAAGTTCTGCAACGGCTCCGCCAAGACCGCCGGTTATCTGGTGATTTTCACACGTTACAATGGCACCGGTTTTTTCTGCATACTTCAGTACCAGTTCGTTATCAAGCGGTTTAACGGTGTGCATATCTATGACGGCTGCGGATACACCTGCTTCTTTTAAAAGATCAGCTGCTTTTATAGCTTCTGCCACTAAAATGAATCCGGAGGCAATCAACGTAACATCACTTCCGTCACGCAGGACCATGCCTTTACCAATTTCAAATTGAGTATTTTCCGGATACAGCTGCTGTGAACCTTTTCTGTGCATACGCAGGTAGACGCATCCCTCATGTTCTGCTATTGCTTTTACCAATGCAGCGCAGGAGACGGTATCTGACGGCTCCACAATGGTTAAACCCGGAACCAGACGCATCATTCCCACATCTTCGAAAGACATGTGAGTTCCACCATTATATACAGCGGATATACCAGGGTCTGTTCCTACCAGCTTAACATTAAGTCGTGCATAGTTTGCAGAGAGAAAAAACTGGTCAAAGGTTCTTCGGGATGCAAAAGTTGCAAAAGATGCTGCAAAGGGAATTTTCCCTTCTGCTGATAGTCCGGAAGCGACTCCCACCATATCAGCTTCAGATACACCTACATCAAAAGTACGTTCGGGAAACTGGTTTTTGAATGATCGTGTTCCAGTAGCATTCATCAGGTCTGCTTCAAGTACGCAAATTCTGGAATCTGTTTCAGCCAACTCAATCAGAGTCTCTGTATAGACGTCTCTCATATCTTTTCCCATGTTAAAATTCTCCTTCTGTGTAGCCAAGAGCGGTAAGAGCTTCTTCGAGCTGTTCTGGTGAAATTGTCATATTATGACTGCTTACTTTATTTTCAGCAGCAGGACAGCCTTTCCCTTTTATGGTATCAAGGATAATCATAGAGGGCTTTCCTGTTGTCGCTTTTGCCTGTTCGACAGCCTGCTCAATAGCGGAAAAGTCATGACCGTCAACACGCTGTGTGTGCCAGCCGAAGGAGTCCCACTTTGCTTCCAGTTTTTCGATATTCATGATTTCTGCGGTTTCACCATCAATCTGCATTTTGTTAAAATCGGTAAAAGCAATGAGGTTGTCCAGACCGAACATGGGTGCTGTCATTGCAGATTCCCATATTTGTCCTTCCTGAGACTCTCCGTCACCAATAATGGCAAACACACGGTTTTTGTGTTTATCCATTCTGCATGCAAGGGCTATACCAATCGCTGCAGACAAGCCCTGACCCAGAGAACCGGTAGTCATATCGATGCCGGGTGTAAGGTTCCTGTCACAGTGACTTGGAAGCCGTGTGCCGCCGTTATTAAGGGTGTAGAGCCAATCCATGGGAAAAAAGCCTTTCATAGCCAGGATACTGTAGAGAGCAGGGCCGGCATGTCCCTTTGAGAGAATTAGACGATCTCTTTCCGGTTCGCGGGGATTATCCGGATATACGATCATTTCACTATAATAGAGATAGGTTAGAATCTCGACTATGGATAGAGCTCCACCAACATGACCAACACCTAAGTGTGCTATCGATTTTAGTGTATTGATTCTCACCTCACGGGCTTTCCCGGAAAGTTTTTTCAGTTTTTCTTGCGTCATCAACAACTCCTTGCTATAATTACTTACATTAAGTAAGTATTAAAATTAGCATTTAATTCTTTCTTTGTAAAGCGGAAAATGGTATAAAGATAAACTGTAACCTATAAGAAAACGAAATTTTGTTAAAGCCTTGTGATACAGTGATTAGCGAAAGAGCAACTGGTTACGAAAGGGATAAGATATGAAAATTCACGATGCGCCGCTCAGGAGCGAAGATGTTAGACAGAAAAACGAAAAACTCATTCTACAGGCTATTCAAAAGAGCAGGGGCCTGTCACAGTCAGAGATTGTTTCTCTTACCGGACTGAAGGCGCCAACGGTTCTCAGGATCTTTACCTATCTTGAAGAACGGGGTCTTATTCGGATTACAGAGACAGTTGATCGGCAGCTTCCGGAAAGAAAGGGGCGAAAACCCGTTTTCTACCAGGTTAATCCTACCGCGCACTATATAATTGGTGTTGAGTTCTGGTTATGCCAAATATCTATTATCATGACGGATTTCCAAAAAAACCTGATTTACCGGAAAACTATCGCTGATGCAGAGATAGGAAAAGCCGACGAACTTGTAAAGACGCTTGATGATCTGATACAGCAGGCTCTGTCCGAATCCGGTGTCCCGATTGAAAAGATTTTGGGCATTGGGGTAGGTGCTCCCGGACGTATCGATACTGAGCAGGGTAAAGCGATTTACTATGGAAGAATCAGGAATATGTTCAACCTCCCGTTGCGGGAACATCTGGAAAAGCTTTTCAGTATACCTGTCTTTATTAATAACAATGCCGGAGTGGTAGCAATGAATGCCTATAGAAGGGGATCCGCTAAAAATGCTCATGCACTTATAACGGTGCTTATACGAAGCGGTGTGGGAGGAGCCTTCATAAATGACGGAGAATTGATGCTTGTGCAGGGAAAAACTGCTATGGAAATAGGGCATGCTGCCATTGATCTGAACGGACCTGAGTGTTTTTGCGGGGCAAAAGGATGTCTTGAGGCATATATTGCTGAATCTGTAGTGCTTCAGGATGCACAACAACGGTTCCCGGTAAAGGATTTGGAAGAATTAGATGCACTGGCAGGTGAGGGACATCAAGGAGCTGTTGCTTTGCTTGAAGAGAAGGGAACACTACTTGGTGTAGAAACGCGCAACTTGTTCAGGTTGTTTTCTCCCGATTCATTTCTTATTATGACCAGATTTCCAAATACTTCCAGAATTTATGCGGATAAGGTAAACGAGGCGCTTGCAGGTGATTTCTTTTGCCAGGAATCAACCACTATTAATGTCTACCACGATGTCTATGATTCGGTTGAGGCCGGCCGCGGGGCTGCTGACCTTGTTTTTGAAGACTATTTTGGGATGAATTGATTTTTTAAAAAAGATAGATATAGTATAATTTTTTTTGGTGCAGATTGGAAATTACATTATTATGGTAGATATTAGTTGACAGTTTGTAGTTTGCATGTTTTACTTACTTAGTGTAAGTAATAATAAAAGAAAAGGAGTGTGTTATGAAAGTAAAAAGAATTATTGCAGTTTGCATTATTCTGGCGTTAGTTATTCCTGGATTTCTGTTTGCTCAGGGAGCTGGAGAGGTTGGAGAAACAGTAGTAAAATGGCCGACTATCTGGGTTGGAGAAGATTCAAAAGCCGGAGAGGTTGAACGACTGGTCAATGAGTTTAATGAACTGAATGATGGAACTTATCAGGTTGATATCGAAGCAAATCCTGATTATGACGGGTACAGAACAAAAATAAACGCTCTTGTAGCTGCAAAAGCAGTTCCTGATATATTTGTTTTTAATCCAGACCCAACAGCTTTTTCTTTCTATGAAGGTGATCTGCTGATGGATTTTGCCGACGAACTGGCAGGACCGTGGGGAGACGTTTTTGTAGGCGGTTCTGTTGCTGAGGCAACAATTGACGGTGAAACAAAATCAGTACCTTTTGAGATAGCAGTAACCCCTATCTGGTATAATGAAACATTGATGGCAAAAGCCGGTGTAAAAGATTTCCCTGAAACAATGGATGATTTCTGGGTAATTTGCGACCAGTTAAAAGCAGCAGGAATTATTCCTACAAGCCAAATGACAGGTGGAACAAATGCCTGGACCAGTATGCTTTGGTACTCTCATATTGCTGCATCAATCGGCGGACCTGATGTTTGGGAAAAACCAATCACAGATAAAGCTTTTGTAGATGCTGCAGAAATTCTGTTAAGAATGTATTCAGATGGAAATACTTCTAAAGACGCGGTTGGTGGTGATGCTGGTGTTGCCGGCGGACATTTTCTTGCTGGAAGATCAGCAATGTTTATCAACGGCCCTTGGTATATCGGACGTGTAAGAGGCGATGCTCCTGATGTATATGCAAATACTGGTATAGCTGCACTTCCTGCAGCCGGTGCCTATCCTGGTGGACA
>JABMQR010000333.1 GCA_013202335.1 Bacteroidota bacterium | reverse complement strand
TGCTTCCCGTGAGGATAAATGTTAATTTTTGAGTTTCAATTAAATCATGAATTTCATTCAGCAAACCGGGAAGTTTTTGGATTTCATCCACAACAACCGGTTGATTTTTTATTAGGCGTACGCATTACCCTTTTGCCCTGCGTTGCACCTGTGCCAGAACTATGCCTGTGGCTATAATAACTGCCCCAATATACTGAACTCCACTCAGTATTTCGCCAAAAATCAGAGCCCCAAGAATCAGTACAAATACAGGAGGAAGATTTGCATATACTGAGACTTTGAGACTTCCTGTACTCTTAATGGATCTATTCCAGAGAATATTTGAAAGAAACATTGCTATAACCCCTGAATAGAGAATTGTCCCCCAGGTAACAAGAGAGAGGGATGTATAATCAAAAGTCACAATGCGTTTATTCAGAATTGCCGCAAACAAAAGTGTCGAAATCACCATAGCTACAGCGGTTACTTGCGGAACAGAGTATTTCTTCATAAAAGGGCGAAGAAAAACGCTATTAACCGCAAAGAAAAGTTCTGACAGTACGAGAAACACTACCCCGGATACGGTTGTGTTACCGACATCACCGGTCCCCATTTCCGGGAGTACGACTATAAGCAGTATTCCGGTAAGAGTCAGTAACAGTCCAGCTACTGCGGTAATTGAAACCCTGCTGATCCGTGTAATCAGATTTATCAACAACACCCAAACCGGCATGGTGGCAATCAACATTCCGCCTAAAGGTGTCGAGACTCCATATATTCCCAGAGGAAAAAACACTTGAAAACCGGTAAACCCAACACAGGCGATACCGGAAATCTTGAGAAGGTCTTTTCTCTCAAAGGGTACATAACCGGGAGAAAATCTAGCCACAAGCAGAACGGCCGGCAAAGTTGCAGCAAGTCTGAGTGCACTGAACATCCAGGGGTCTATCTCCCTAAAGCCAACTTTCATTAAAATATTGTTCAGACCCCATGAGAAAGTAACAAAAAGAAGTATAATTGAGGTTAAAACAGAAGATTTTTGATTCACCACTTCACAATCCTATGCATCAGCATGATAGCTGCTGCGGGTAAACGGTGATGACATCACCCAGGAGAACCCCAGCTCTTTTGCCTTATCTGCCCACCAGTCAAATTTTTCAGGTGTCACAAACTCTGCCACCTCAAGCGCGGCTTTCGAAGGACGCAGATATTGACCCAGAGATACCCGGTCGCAGCCAGCTTCTCTTAAATCCATTAATACCGCTATCAACTGTTCATCAGTCTCCCCAAGTCCCAACATCAAAGATGATTTTACGGGGGTATCAGGCCATTTGTTTTTTGCCTTACGCAGCAGCGAAAGTGAACGTTGATAATCACCACCAGGACGGGCGATTTTGTAGAGATCCGGAACGGTTTCCACATTGTGCCCAAAAACAAACGGCAGAGCACCATCCAGAGTCTCCAGAGCGTCCTCCTGACAATCCCGGAAATCCGGAACAAGCAGCTCAAACCGCATCTTCCCATCACGCTCGCGACAAGCGGAAATGACATCCCGAAATTGAGAAGCTCCACCATCTGCCAGATCATCCCGGTCAACACTGGTGATTACCAGATACTTCACCTCAAGCCGCTTGGTCATTTCCGCAACTTTCCCCGGCTCGTCAGAATCCGGTGGAAGTGGTTTGCCATGCCCCACGGCGCAGAAAGGGCAGTTTCTGGTACAAATAGTACCTAAAATAAGAACTGTTGAAGTTCCCCGGGACCAGCACTCACCCTGATTCGGGCATTTAGCGTTGGTACAGATCGTCTCTAATCCGAGATCTTCAAGTGCTTTGGCTGTTTTATTGAATTTTGTCCCGCCGCCTAAATGCCTTTTGATCCAGGGTGGGAACTGACTGCCTTTTTTATCATTCATTTTAATCTATCTCATTGCTGCTTATTGTTAGGATCTTTACTTCCAGCTCCGGTTCGGCTGAACACAGGATTGTTTGCCGGTAAATTATTCATACAGGATTGAACGACAAAATCTTTCGCTGCATCCATATCAACAACTGCCTTACCACCACTTTCTTTCTCAACACTGGTCATCTCTACCCCTTCAAGCCCGCAGGGAATGATATGATTAAAAATTGAGAGATCATTATTAAGGTTGATCGCAATTCCATGCATGGTTATCCCAACATTTATCTGAACACCAATCGATGCGATTTTCCGTCCGACCTCAACCCATAAACCGGGAAATCCTTTTTTTCTGCTGCAGGAAATTCCATAGGAAGCCGCTAATTCAATCCCAATTTGTTCCAAATAGTGCACATAGGGAACAACCCTAAATCCAAGAGAACGCAGATTGACAATTGGATAGACAACCAGCTGACCTGGATTATGCGATGTTGCCCCGCCGCCTCTGCGGATCTGCTCCAAATGAATACCAAGCTGTGACATCTCTTCAGGAGTAGTTAATAATTTGTTGTCCGCTTTTCTGGCGCCCATGGTTATTACCGGCGGATGCTCAAGAAGCAGGTAGACGTTTGGAATAGTATTATCTGTTCGTTCTTTCTGCAGTTTAAACTGTAGATCCAAAGCCTCAGAATAGGGTATTTTCCCACAGTCAATGAATTGTGGATCCTCGGTCTGTGCAGAGAGAAACGAAATTAGATCATCTTTTATTTCAACATAGTTAAACATGATGCATCTTCACATATTGGTTTAACGGTGTCAATAATTGAGCCTGCTACTTCAAATCTTTGCCGGTCCGGTTTAACCATTCACGTTCCTCCTGCGCAAGGTTCCGGGAGTTGGCAGAAAGCAAAACAAGTGTTACTACTACCGTCAGTAAATCTGCCAGCGGTTGACTGTAGATAATTCCGTCCAACCCAAGAAATCGTGGAAGAATCAATAGCAACGGCACAAGAAACAGTCCCTGCCGGGCCATTGCAAGAAATGCAGTTTCCCGCCCCTTCCCGAGGGCCTGGAAAAAAATACTGGATGTATTTTGGAAACCCAGCAGCATCAGAGTCAACGAGGAGAAACGTAGAGCCCTCATACCAATCGCCACAACATCCGGATCCCTGGAAAACAGAGTTATTAAAATAGGTGCAAAAATAAAAAACAGCCCTGAAACGAGAATGGAAATTGTAGAACTCCATAGTATTGTTATACGGAAAGACTTATGCACTCTGGCATATTGTTTAGCTCCGTAATTGAAGCCGGCAATGGGCTGAAACCCTTGCCCTAATCCGAAAACGATAAAGGTAACCAGAGCCAACAGCCTTGTTACGACCCCGATAGCCGCAATAGCTTCATCTCCAAACAATGATGCTGAATTGTTCATAACCCCCATGGAAACGCTTAACAGCATTTGCCGCACAAACGTCGGAACCCCGATTTTCATAATCTCCGCATAATTTGCCCCGGAGAAGGTAAAATGTTTAGGGCCAATCCTGATAACACCCATTTCTTTAAGAAAAAACCGTAACAAATAGAGATTGCTGATTAACTGTGAGGTAATTGTTGCCCATGCAGCACCTGCTATTCCCAAATCCAGCACAAACATAAAAATCGGATCAAGAATTACATTCAAAACAGCACCCATAATCATAGCCCGTCCGCTGTATGCTGAAGCACCTTCTGCACGGACTATATTATTTAAACACATATTAAGCATCTGGAAAATACTGCCGCCAATTATTATTGACCCATATACAACTGCCTTATCCATAATTGTATCAGTTGCACCAAAGAGGAGAAGTATCTTTCTGATGTTGATAACTCCAAGAATGCTGAACAAAACTCCTATAACAATACAGGAATAATATGCGGTGGCCGCTATTCGGTTTGCTCGCTCAGCTTCTCCAGCTCCCAAACGGCGGGATATTGCTGAACCTGCACCGGTTCCGAACATCAACCCTATTGAAGATATAATCATGAATACAGGAAACATGACGGTTGCGGCTCCAATAGCTGCAGTATCTTTTAGAAGTCCGATATACATGGTATCCACAATGTTGTATAGAGCAATTGCAAGCATTGCAATTATGGCCGGTGTTGAGAGTTTTAAAAGAGTTTGGCTGATGCTGCCGCTTCGCAGCATTTCCTGACGGTTTTGCGGGTTCATATTTTTGTGTTTTCCTGTTGTAAGTATTATTCTGCCTTACCGGATATGAGAGGAATCAGCTGGATATCAATATCTGCTTCATGCCCAATTTCATGCAGGTCTTCCCGAAGCTGATCGATTAGCCCCATCGACTCCGTTATAAATTCAATATGCATACTGAACATAGGTGAGCCTGTGAAAGGTGCTGCAGAAGTGTCTGTTTCCAATTCAATAATACTCAGACCCTTTTCCTGTAGAAGGTTCGTTACGGCATGAACAATCCCGGGTGTGTTGAGAGAGAGTGTTTTAATCAAGTAGGGAATTCCCGTTTTTTTAGTATGAGAAGGTGTCGTTTTCTTGAGGGTAATATGGAGATCCTCAAGCCCTTTCCAGCAGTTACTATTATCTACCAGTTGGTTAATATCGTTTTCAGAGCCATCCAGAAGCATGATAACAGCAAATTCACCACCCAGGTTTATCATCCGGCTCTCTTCGATATTACAGGAGAAATCCTTTATTACTGAAGAAATATCCTTAACAATCCCAACCCGGTCGGGTCCGAGAGCAGAAAGAACCGCATAGCCTTTTTTCATAATTCCTCCAGAACGTTCCCCTGCTTTTCCACCGTTTACAGGCAATAGCCTGAAACAGGTGCAGAAAAAACAGAATAGAACTAGTGCCCTATTCTACAATTCTGAAGCGTTTCTGTCCAGAAACTTAATCGTGCAGACTCTTCATTGCAGTCCGGGACTCATCCGATCAAGAGGAAATAATTTTTTTTGCCATCTCAACCCATCTTGTGATACGTTCCGGTTCGCGGCAAAATGTGTTGGTATCTTTCAGGGAAAACTGAACCGCCATCCCTTCTGTTAGTTTCTTCACCTCTTTAATCTGTTTTTCCGCCTCATACCAGTCCGGATTTTCAGAAACAACCAGTGCTGGATTTACTTTATACAGATATACATAATCCTTCCCAATCTGTTCAGCCATTTTTGCTGCATTGGCCCAGGGAGATACTGCCACCCATCTAAGATTCTGAAGTCCTTCCTTCAAAATTTCAAATTTACCTTCAAGCCCCTCACAGCAGCCGTATCCGCATAACCCAAAATTATCCACTAACGGTTTCTGGTAATTAAATACATACTCTTTGAACTGCTCAGGTGAAACACCGAGTGTTTCCTGTGACTCAGCCCACACAACGCAGTCCTTTGTCCCGTACAGTCTGCCGGATTCTCTCCCGGGGAGATCATCTGTCGCACATGGACCCCCAACCCCTATATAGTCATTGTCCAGGGTGTTCGGGGAAATTATTCCCTCTTTGGTATAAAAATCTATCTCTCTGGAAAAATTATCAGTGAGGAACTGGACTATTTCATGTGTCTGTTCAGGGTAATCATACATATCCATCAGGAATTGCTGGAAACCCCTCATGTGAATAAGGATACGTGTTATCCCATACCTCCAATCGGTTACTCCAGGCTGGTACACATCAAGAATATCACCAAGAAGATTTCGGGCAAAGTCCAGATCTCTGCTGCTTTGTTCCCGGGCTACCGAAAGATTTCTAAAATGGAGCTTGCTCATATCTTCCCACTGCTGTATCGCTGGTTCAATATGATAAGCGCCCCTCTCCCTGTCAGCCTTCTGAACTTCAAGCATAACCCCAAAATCATTGTATGTATTATTCAGAACAACCATGGGAACACGATACTCAGCAATTATCGGCATGTCGTCAGGAATATGCTCTGCACGGATAATCTCCTTAAGCAGGGAATCCTCAATTACCCGCAACCGCTCATCAGTACACTGAGGCTTCCCCCATTGTTCATGTAAATCCGACCAACCGTTCTCTGGTCGGGCGTATACAACCGGTCGTAGCGGTTTCAGATTGTTGCAAGCTTTAACAATCTCTATTTTTTCCTGCTGCTCCGGAAGAGATGCATACTGAGAGAGCTGTTTTGCAAGATCGCGTATGTATTCATGCTCATTAAACATGTGTAAATCCTCATATATGTTTTTTCCCTGGCTTATATTCCTGAGTTATCCCGTATGTAGTTCCTTGCCATCAATGCATATTCAAACGGATTTGCCATTTCAGGATCCTGCTCTGCCTCTACCACCATCCAGCCTCTGTAATTATATTTTTCCAGAATACTGAATATTGCAGAAAAATCCAGACAGCCGTCGCCGGGAACGGTAAACACTCCTGCACGAACCGCATCCATAAACGGCATGGCTTTTGCCCGTACAGTTTCAAAAATATTCGCCCGAATGTCCTTGAGGTGGACATGCACAACGCGGGATACAAACCTATCTAAACATAACACCGGATCCTCCCCTGCAAATGCAAAATGGCCTGAATCATACAATAAACCAACATAATCAGGGTGTGTGTCATTCAGAAATTGTTCTGTTTCCACGGCAGTCTGCACCCCGGTTCCCATATGGTGATGATATGCAAGCTTGAATCCATTTTCCACAGCTATTTTTCCCAGTTTATTCATCCCTTTTGTAAGAGCTGTCCACTCTTCACGAGAAAACTCCGCTTTGGAAGAAAGAATCGGAACATTCTGTATCCCCTGGGTAGATCTTGTTTGTTCAGACGGTCCAATTATTCCCGCCCCCACCTTACCAAGGAATTCGATAGATTTTATAAATTCTTTCTCAACCTCCCCATAAGGCTTCGAGCAGAGAAAGGAGCTGAACCATTGATTGCAAATTGTTAAATCTCTTAGGTCAAGATGCCATTTCAGGAGTGACGGATCGGAAGGGTACTTATTTCCAACCTCACAGCCCGAGAATCCTGCCAGAGCCATCTCGCTAACACATTGCTGGAAACTATTTTCTTCACCCAGTTCGGGCATATCATCATTTGTCCACCCTATCGGGGCAATACCAATTCTTACAGTATCTTTTTTCATCATTTTCATCTCACTTATTAGTAGGGTTTTGCCTGACTAGTTTTTTCTCTGATCTCTTTTGACGCTATCTCAACTGCTCTTTTTGGTGATATTTCCGGGGTTCCTACACGCCACCACGATTCATATCCATCTGACATTGAATCAAAATCCACTTTAATATCTATAAGTGTTGAAACGGTGCTTCCCTTTGCCTTTGTCAGAGCCGCTTTAAGCTCGTCGGCATTACGTACAGTCCAGACTTTACATCCATACCCCTCTGCGATCTTTGCATAGCTTACCGGGATTAACTTACCGCCCTCATCAAGACGCTGTGTTACCGGGTTGCGGTATTTCAGCTCGCATCCGAACTTGGGAATTCCCTGTGACCGCTGAAGATTATCAATGCAGCCGAAGCCATTATTATCAAAGAGCATGATGTTGATTTTAACGCCCTCCTGAATTGATGTCAGCAGTTCTGAGTGGAGCATTACAAAAGACCCATCCCCGACCATCGCATACACTTCCTGATCTGGAGCGGCAAGCTTTGCCCCAAATGCCCCGGAAACTTCATACCCCATACAGGAAAATCCGTACTCCATGTGATACGTATTAACACCTCTTACACGCCATACCCGCTGAAGGTCTCCCGGGAGACTCCCTGAGGCTCCCACAATAATTGCATTTTTATCAAAAAACTTATCATTCATCAGACCGACAGCATGAAGCTGATTATAACCCATTTCACTGCTGTCTCCGGAGTACAGACTATCAACCTCTGTATTCCACAACTCTTTTGCCCGGGAAATTTCCTTGGTGTATGCTGATTTATAGTGTTCTTTTCTCAACACAGCAGCCACTGCCTCCAACCCTGCTTTTGCATCGCAAATAAAAGGGACAGCATCCATCTTATAAGCATCAAAACCACAAACATTAAGGGAGAGTATATCCAGATCGTCCCGCTGGAAAAGCCATTTTGAGGAAGTGGTAAAGTCTGAGAGGCGGGAACCGACACTTATTACCAAATCAGCATCTTTAGCGATCATATTCGCCGCTAAGCCTCCGGTTACCCCAATCCCTCCAAGGTTCATAGGGTGATCCCAAACAATAGTCCCTTTCCCGGCCTGAGTTTCCCCGAAGGGTATTGAAAATTCTTTTGCAAAAGCTGCAAGAGTCTCCCCTGCTTCCGAGTATCTGGCCCCGCCTCCACAAATAATAATAGGTTTTTCCTTATGCATAATTATTTCGGCAGCTCTGTCAGCTGCGATCCGCCCCAACTCATGCCGCTCAATATAATGAACCCGCTTTCTAAAGAATTCTACAGGATAATCGTATGCTTCTGCCTGCACATCCTGCGGCAAGGCAATACACACAGCCCCGGTATCTGCCGGACTTGTCAAAACCCTCATTGCATTGATTACCGCTGTCATCAGCTGATCCGGTCTGCTTACCCTATCCCAATACCGGCACACCGGCTGAAAAGCATCATTTGCCGAAATTCCCGCATTATGAAAGACTTCCACCTGCTGAAGAACAGGATCCGGCTGTCTGCAGGCAAAAGAATCTCCCGGAAGAAAAAGAACCGGTATTCTGTTTACCGTGGCAAGACCTGCTGCGGTAACCATATTGAGTGCCCCCGGTCCTATGGAGCTGGTTACCGCCATAATTTTTTTCCGGTTATTCTGCTTGGCAAACGCAATTGCGGCATGTGCCATACCTTGCTCATTATGCCCCATGTAAAATTTCAGGTTATGATTCTGTTCCTGCAGGGCTTCCCCTATTCCCAGAACACAGCCATGCCCAAAAATACCAAAAACGCCCTCTACAAATTTATTCTCTTTGCCATCAAAACTTACATACTGATTGTCAAGGAATTTAATTAATGCTTGTCCTGTTGTCAATCTGATAGTTTTCATACCTTCCATCTCCTCTACTCGTTTCCCTATAGGTTCCATCACTCTCTGTAATGCTGTTATATCCTCTCTTAAAAGCTTCTTTTTGCCTTATAACCATTATCTATTCCGTGTCTCTGTGTTTTTTCTATATTATTGAAATTGTTCGTTTTTCCGCACTGCTCTGAAAAGCCTTTTCCAGGATCTGCATCGTCAGCAGCGCCTCTTCAGGAAGAACAGGAGGTGACCCGATGCCCCTAACAGCACCCCAAACCTGTTCATAAAATTTTCGATGATTATTTTTTTCAGGAGTTACCTGCTCCCGCATACGATTCTGATCGTGGCGGCTTGCTAAGGCAAGATAAAAGTTCTGTCCCGTACACTCTTCATCCCCCCAAGCCCCCTGCTGCTGCAGCCCGGGCTGATAAGATATAAAAGAACCGAACGTTCCGTTTATATAAAACCGATGGGATGGTTCAAGTGCTACATATGAACTCATTACCTTTATCACAAGTTCCGGGTAGTGCAAAGTGAGATCGCAGTAATCTTTAACAGCGCTCTCTGGGCGAAGGTTTTTTAGAACTGCAGTCACTGCATCAGGTTTTCCAAATAGGTTTTGCATCTGATCTATGATATGTGATCCGAGGTTAAACAGGCTGCTGTTGGTTCCGTTATCAGTCTCTCTCCATGCTAAAGATATCTCCGGAACATATTTATCCATACGGGCACTGCATTCAACAATTTTTCCCAGAACCCCGGACTTAACAATATTCCGGACTGTGAGGAAATCCGCGTCAAAGCGCCTGTTCTGGAAAACGGTAAGTACCAGTCCTCTTTTCTCAGCCTCAAGTATCAATATTTCCGCATCTTTGTAGGATTGGGTAAAGGGTTTTTCAACAACAACATGTTTCCCCGCACGCAAGGCCCTCAGGGTCATATCAAAATGCAGAGAATCCGGTGTGTTAACAATTACCAGTTCTATATCATTATCCTGAAGTAGTTGGTCATAATCCCGGTAAATTTTACATTCCGGAAAAAATGTTCTTGAGAGAATGTTACTTCTCTCAAGAACCGCATGTATGGTAAACAGAGGATTCTGTTCAAGTAAAGGTGCATGGAATATTCTTCCTGATCTACCAAAGGCTGCCAGTGCAGTCCTTACCGGTGTATCCATCAACCGCCGCCTTTTTATGTCTGAAAAGCTCTACCCCAAGCGCCGGCTTCCCTGTACCACTTACCCGAATATTTTCTTAAAGTGATCGATTGATGAGCGGGTTCCATCAACAAAATCTTTTCCTTCAGGTCTATAATTTGCTTCAAGTGAAACAATACCCTGATAATTGTCTGCCTTTAGTGCATTTGCTATATCAAGAAGGTAGGATGCCATATCGCCCTGGCCGAGAGAACGGAACTCAACAGAGGCTTTTGCAATATCTATTTTCGCGTCTTTTATATGAATATGGCCGAAATGTTTCTTTCCTCTGTCATAACCTTCCGGAAAAGGACTCTCTGTACAATACATAGCATTACAGGGATCCCAGAGAATTTTAAGGATATCTGTTCCCAGTTCTTCGATCAGTTTTACTGCAAGGTAGTTTGATGTAACCTGACCGCCATTGCAGTTTTCTGTCACGATCATAGTTCCCATCTTCTCGGCATACGCTACCGGTTCCCGATACAATTCCACCTGTGCATCCCAGGCTCCACTTGCCGTCACCCATTTATCAGCACCATGGGTACCGAATAGGATCATATCTTTTTTAGTGCTCATAATTCTTACTATAGGACATTCCAGCTCATTGGCAATTTCAAAGCACCTTTTGTATTTTTCCATATGCTGCTTATATGCATCACTTTTGAGAGTTTCCATCTTTGCAGGCAGCCCGGCGAAGTTGTGGCGGGTAAGGCAGCCGATCTTGATGCTGTATTCCTTCATCAGTTTTTTTATTTTTTTAATTTCATCATCTGTCTGATCCCCAATTTCCTTATCCCAGAAAAACTGAAGATCTCCGTACTCAATTCCCACTTCATTCAGGAATTTGAAAGATGTTTCCACATCCTGACTTATTCCGTCGGTAATAATACCTAATTTTAACTCTGACATATTGTTTCTCCTGCTCTTATTGTTTTGAATATTCCAAATTAGCCTTTCACTTCTGTACCGGCAATCTGCTCAAGAAGTTTCACGATTGACCAGTTATCTCCTTCCGGGAAAAGAGACATTCCAGCCCTGAAAAGTTCATATGCTGCTGATGCAGTAAACATGGAACAGCCATTCTCTTTGGCCATGCTCATTGAAATTCCCAGGTCTTTGTACATTGTTCCAATATGGCTGCCGGTATTTTCAAATTTTCTTTCCAGAATCAGTTCCCCGCATCCTTTTAAGAGATTACTTCCGACACCGCTTGAGCAAAATACTTCGTATAAAATTCGTGGATCAGCTCCTGCTTTGGTACCCAATACGAGCGCTTCAAAAATAGCAGTGAAACTTGATCCGATAAGAGCCTGGAGTGAGGCCTTAACTGTTTGTCCCTGTCCAACTTTATCACCTACATGAAATATGTCTTTACCAACTGCAGTAAGAATGTTCTGATGGTTATCAAATACTTCCTTGGTTGTCGCGGTCATCATGGTGAGCGTACCGTTTTCAGCACCGCTTTTTCCACCGCTTACAGGGCTGTCTATAAGATTAATCCCTTTTTCAGCAGCCTGATCAATTAAGGCTTTGACCTCTGATGGATTTATTGTGGCTGTAACGATAATACAGGATCCTTTCTTCATATTGTCAAGAAGCCCGTTTTCATCAAGTACAACTGATTTTACCTGTGCACCATTCAGAACCATAACGAAAACCAGATCACTTCCGTTACTTACCTCTTTCAGTGAAGTAACCGGAACTCCCCCCAGCTCGGACAGCATGTTAAGCCTTGCTTCCCGAAGATCAAAACCCTTTAACGAAAAACCCGCTTTAAGAATGTTTTTCGATAATCCGATACCCATGTCACCAAGACCAACAATTCCTATGTTTTTCATGTTGTTGTCTCCTAATACTATTTGCCCAGAAGGTCTTCAAATTTTAAATTAGTTAAACTAATTTGTATTCCCGATTCTCACTTCCGTACCGGCAATCTGCTCCAGAATTTTCACAATAGACCAATTATCTTCATCGGGAAATGTTGATATTCCCGCTTGAAACATTTCCATTGCTACACCGGTTAACGGCATGGATACCCCGCAGTCTCTGGCAAGCTGCATGCTCAGGCCGAGATCCTTGAACATAGTCCCGATATGGCTGCCGGTTCCCTTGAATTTTCGCTCCATAATAAGCCTGGCACTATCCCTGAATATAAAATTCCCCACCGAACTGGTACTTATCACATCATACAGCGAACCCATGTCAACGCCGGCTTTTGCACCAAGTACCAGTGCTTCGAAGATTCCCACATAGCAGGATCCTGTCAAGGCAGATAATGCATGTTTAACCGTTTGCCCCTGACCAGGTTCTTTTCCTACATGATTTATATTTTTTGCTATCGCGCTTAAGAGTTCACTGCATTTATCAAAGGTATCATCATCACCGGAAGCCATAAGTGTCAGTGTACCGCCATCAGCCCCGGCCCTCCCCCCGCTAACGGGGGAATCGATGAGTTTGATTCCTTTTTCAGAAAGAGCTTTCGCAATTTCAATTACTGCGCTGCGCCCAATTGTTCCCGTGATAAGTATCACGCTGCCTGCTGCCATATGAGCTGCTAAACCGTCATCACCAAGGATAACCTGTTTTGCCTGCACTGCGTTTAGCACCATTACAAATACAGCTTCTGATTCTGATCCCACCTGGGCAGTATTAACTGCCTGACTCCCGCCTTTCCCGGCAAAATACGACAGCCTCTCTTCATTCAGGTCAAATCCTGTTACCTGGAAACCGTTTTTTAGGAGATTGAACGCTATGCCCATTCCCATATCACCAAGTCCAACAACACCAATTTTTTTCATATAATCACCTCAATAGCCGTAAAACAATGTGGGTAAAAATGTCGTTATAGGCGGAATGAAGCAAATCAGAAAAAGGGTTGCAAGATTCCCGATCAGGAAGGGTGTTGCTCCTTTAAATATCGTACCTATTTCCAGCTTTGAAATAGCCGCTGCAACGTTCAGGCATGTTCCAACAGGAGGCGTTACTGCACCAACAGCAAGGCCGGTAATCAACAACCCTCCAAACTGTATCGGAGAAATACCAACAGCTACTGCTGCCGGCAGGAACACAGGAGTAATCAGAAGAATTGCAGGACTTACATCAATAAAGGTTCCGGCGACCAGAATTATTCCCATAATTACTGTGAGCAGCAATGTTGGCGGTAGATCTAGATTTATAACATAACCTGCAATCGCCTGGGGGACATTTTCCAGGGAAAGAATCCAGATGTACAATTGTGATACTGCGATAATAATCATAATTGAAGAGCAGGTTTTTATAGCAGAAAGAAACAGCTGCGGCAGCTTCTTAATTTTCAAACCCCTAAAAATTAACAAACCGACAATAATTGAGTACATTACGCCGAATGTTGCCGACTCATTTGCCGTTGCGATTCCTATAACTACCGTTCCAACTACAAATAACGGCATTATCAAAGCAATTAAGGAAGTTTTTACCGTGTTAAAGATAAATTTTGCAGAGTAGGTAAAATCTTCTCGCGGGTAGTCTCTTTTGTAGGAGATCGTAATGTTTATTACCAACTGGAACAAACCGATCAATATCCCGGGTATAGCACCGCCGAGAAACAATTTACCAACAGACTGCTCCGCTGTTACACAATAAAGAATCATAGGAACACTCGGGGGAATGATCATACCCATGGTGGAAGATGCAACAGTTATACCTGCAGCAAATTCTTTCGGGTAGCCGCGTTTTTCCATTTCCGGAATCAATATAGCCCCTACAGAGGCTGTATCAGAAGATGAAGAACCTGAAATCCCTCCAAAAATCATACTGGCAAAAACGTTGATACAACCAAGTCCACCCTTCAGTTTTCCAAATATTAAATTACTAAAATCGATAATTCTTCTTGTTATACCACTATCATTCATTAACTGACCCATCAATATAAACAGAGGCAATGCTATCATTGCTTCACTGTTAAATCCTGAAAAAATCCGCTGTGGTAAAATACTAATCAACTCTGGTCGATAAATAAGAAAGTAGGACATCGCTGAAACACCCAGGGAGAAAGCTATTGGAATTCCGATTACCAGGCATACAGCCAGACTTACAAGTAGTAAAATCATTTTTTGTCTCCTTGGATTGCGTGTTCTTTCTCCAATGTCCGCATATCGATCTCTTCAGCTTCTTTAAGGAGTTCTTTCACTTCCATATCCGCATCTGAGGTCTCAAGGTGGAGATCTTCCGGATCAAGGTATAGAAGAAATATGTTATAACCTGAATCTGCTGATTTTTGTACATAGCTCATCATATATATCCATCACAAAAATGTAAGTCACTGCTAATAAAGAAGTTGTTTGTCTTTTTAAGGGTTGACTTTTTCAATATATCTATGTACAATAC
>JABMQR010000332.1 GCA_013202335.1 Bacteroidota bacterium | reverse complement strand
CCCATGGGCTGATGAAATTCCTAATACATCCTTTATCCCATAAGAGTAAAATTCCCAAATCTGGTCCTCTCTTCCCGGGTTATCAACTTTATTAACCACTAACATAATTTTTTTTGTGTAGGGTCGAAGCGCCTCAATGAGTGTCTGATCCTCAGGGGTAACTTCAGTTATATCCAGCATGAGCAGAATAACATCCGCTTTCTTAAGGACAGCATAACTTTTTTCTGTGACCAGGTAATCCAGTCCCTCCTGATCAAGCTTTAATCCGCCTGTATCCGCCAGCATTACGGGATTCCCTTCGAGATCCCATTTCTCAAATATAGGGTCGCGTGTAACTCCGGGCGTTGGGTCTGTGATAGCTCTTCTTTTTCTTATGAGCCGGTTAAAGAGTGTGGACTTTCCTACATTCGGACGTCCTATTATTGCAACTAATGGTACCGTGATTTTAGGTACTGAAGAAATCGAATCGTTCATTTGACCATTCCCTGACATATTCGTCAATTTTTGTACATGAATCCATTTTCATGATTGTCGCCGCTAATTCCCTGGCCTCCGCAATGGTAACTGACCGGATAATTTTCTTAACTTCAAGAACAGCGGTGGGACTCATACTGAATTCATCAAGCCCCAACCCCAGCAGAAGTACCGTAGAAATGGGATCTGATGCCATCTCACCGCACATGGCAACCGGTATTCCGGCCTTATGCCCATTGTCAATTATCATCTTGAGAAACCGCAGCACTCCAGGATGAAATGGCTGATAGAGATAGGCAATTTTCTCATTACCCCTATCAACAGCAATGGTATACTGGATTAGGTCATTTGTTCCAATAGACAGGAAATCTACTTTACTTGCTATGATATCAGATATAAGTGCCGCAGATGGAACTTCAATCATTGATCCTACTTGAATTTTCTCATCAAAAGGAATCTTTTCCCGTCTGCAATCCTCTTTTACCTCTTCAAGAACTTGAAGTACGCTTTCAAGTTCTTCTCCCCCGCTAATCATGGGAAACATGATTTTCAGGCTGCCGAATACAGAGGCCCGGAGCATGGCCCGCAGCTGTATCCGAAAAATATCTGTACGGGAGAGACAAAAACGTACTGCTCTCCATCCTAAAATGGGATTTTCTTCATCAAAATCTTCCATTCCGGGGATAACTTTATCTCCACCAACATCAATTGTCCTAATTGTGACGGAACCTTTCCCTTTCATGTGTTTAAGAACATAGGCATACGCATCAAACTGCTCTTCCTCTGAAGCAACCTCACCTGGCCGCAGGAAAAGAAACTCAGAACGATAAAGACCAATTCCACTTGCCCCGTGAGCAATTGTCGAGGCTACTTCTTCCGGTATCTCAATATTTGTTTTGAGTAAAACTCTATGCCCATCTTTTGTCTCAGCAGGCAATTTGTGGAGTAAAAGCAGTTCCTGCTCGTGTTTAATCCACTTATCCTGCCGTAATTTATAGTCATCTACAGTATTCCTGCCAGGCCGCAAAATTACTGTGCCCTGATTTCCATCAACAATTAACGTGTTGCCGTTCCTTACTTTCTTTGTCACGGTGGAAAGTCCAAGCACGGCTGGAATCTCAAATGACCTTGCCAGGATCGCCGTATGTGAGGTTTTCCCACCGGCATCAAGCACTATTCCCTTAATATATTTTTTATTCATGGTAAGCACTTCGGAAGGAAGCAGCGTCTGGGCTACTAAAATAACTTCTTCCTCAATATCTACCAACGAGGTCCGCTCAATATACATTAAGTGATGTAAAATTCTGCTCTGAATATCTATCAGGTCAATAACCCGTTCATTCAGGTATTCATCAGCAGCATCTTCAAGGGTTTTTGTCATCATGGAAATTGTGTATTCCACTACGTGTTCCGCATTCTTGCCCTCTTCAGCTATCCCCTGGGTTATCTGATTTTTAAGATCCGGATCTTCGATCATCATTAAATGAGTTTCGATTATTTCAAGATCCTTTTTACCGGCAGTCTTGCGGGTTTTCTCGACCAATTCTTCAAGATCCAGCTTAACCCTGTAGATTGCATTATTAAATCGGGTTATCTCACCTGCAACCTCTTCCTCATCAATTGAGTATGACGGCACATTAAGTGTCTGGGTTGAGTAAAGAAATACTTTTCCTATTGAGATCCCTGGTGAGGCGGGAATACCCTTCATTATTCGCATAGTATAAACACTATAAGGAGTTTTATCTCCGATGTCAAATCTGAATTATCCCGGTTATCATAGACATCAGTAGTCACTTGCTGTACTCTATCTCTATGCAAAAACATGATTCTAAAGAAGCCAGACAGGGTATACCACTTCTTATGTGGGTTCTGCTTATAGTTGTTATAGCAGGAAGTTTTCTCTATAGTCTGCCGAAAATAATACGGAATTATCAGGAATCAGGTTTGGCTGATACGGTCTCTGAATACAGAAGTAGAGAATCCAGTGCTGAAGCCGGTGAAACAGAGTCTGCACAAATCTATTTTATTATGCAGGATGTTACCACCCGGGAATTTATATGTGACGCTGTTGCAACAGAAATTTCCTCTCCTGTAAATTTAAACAGCCTTCTTGAAGTCCTCATAGCCGGACCGGGTTTATCGGCACTCTCAAAAGGATACATCTCATTTATCCCTGAAACCACCCAACTTCTCGGCAGCAGGATTGTTAACCATGCTGCTTATATTGACCTCTCTGAAGATTTTGATACAGATAGTAATAATAATCCGCAAGCAGCAGAGTTGGCCGTACGTCAGATTATTAACACTGCTCTTTCCTACGAGTTGGTAGAGGATGTAATTATACTGATAGACGGTGAGTTATACGTAAGTTCCCGAAATATCACAAACTGACACCGTGCGGTTCAGAACCTGCGAGATCAATAACTTCCCGAAGTACCGCCTCAAGCTTTTTACCACATAAAAATGTTCCAGGTCGGCGTTTCATATCATAGATGAGCGCCAGAAACTCTCTGTTCCCCTTTCTTCCCAGGATTGGTGATGCAGCAACACGAACCACACCCGCTCCTTCATCAGCAAGCTCAGTACACGTGGCTGTAAGTATTTCAAGAAGCAGTTCATCATTTGATACTACCCCATTAAAATCCTCAATATATGCATCAATTTCAAACTGCGGTTTAATCAATGCAATCATCCAGGCTTCTCTGGTTAAAGAGAGAATTTTTTCGGCTGCTCCCCGTATTGAACGAAAAGACAAATCAGCAACAGCGGCATGCGGGAGAGGATCCAGCTCCTCGACCTCCATAATATTGGTTCGTTCCATAACAACTACTTTCGGGTTTGTCCGCAGGCTGTAATCCAGCTGGTTATATCCTACATCAACTGCATAGACGCTTTGAGCGCCCTCCTGCAATAGGCAATCAGTAAATCCTCCTGTTGATGAACCTGCATCAAGCATAACCTTATCAGCAGGAGAGATTCTCCACTCCAGAAGTGCATGTTTTAATTTTACACCTCCTCTGGAGACATACTTATCCCGTATGATTTCCAGTGAAGCAGTTATGGAAATACGTTCTTTCGGATTGGCTATCCGGCCTCCGTCCACCGAGACTTCCCTGCAGAGTATATATGAGTAGAGCGTCTCTTTTGGAATATCCGGGTATTTTTTCGATAGTAACTCAAGAAGCGGCAGGGACTTCATTTCACACTCCCATTTCTCTTGAAAATCTTACAATTTTCTTTGCCAGTCCTTTTTCTGAATTAATGGTAATCACAACCCCTTTTAAGGCTGCCGGGGTATCGGAAATATGATTTTTCAATGGAATCTGAGTCAGTTGGCGCTTGATGGAAATTTCTGGTTCACTTCCAATTACACTCATCACCGGTCCGGTCATCCCGATATCGGTGATATAAGCAGTACCTTTGGGGAGTATTCGCTCATCAGCCGTTTGGATATGTGTATGAGTACCCACGACCGCTGCGGCCGTACCATCAAGATAGAGAGCCAGAGCTTCCTTTTCTTCTGTAGACTCAGCGTGAAAGTCAATAAGTATACAGGTATTAGGCCGCTTCACTTGCTGTATCAACTCTTTCCCTATCCTGAAAGGACAGTCAATAGTACTCATCTGCAGCCGACCCTGAAGGTTGATAACAACTATCTCAACACCTTTAACCGTTATTGAAGTCACACCTTTCCCGGGAACCCCGGGAGGATAGTTAGCAGGCCTGATTATTTTCCGGGTGCCGTTCAGCATAGGATAAATCTCATTCCGCTGCCATATATGATTTCCCGTTGTGATAATATCCACACCTGCTGCAAATATAGCCTCTGCCTCTTCAGGAGTTATACCAAATCCATCAGAGGCATTTTCTCCATTAGCAATTACAACATCTACTCGGTAATCTTTAATTAACTGTTTTAATCCCATAAAAACAGCCCTGTTCCCAGGCTGACCGCAAATATCGCCTAAAAACAGGGCTTGTATATCTTTTCCTGACATAATTCCATCTTTCACCTGCTGCATTCACAGCTTACCTGCTGCATTCACAGCTTACCTGCTGCATTATCAGCGGGCGTATTCCACAACCCGGGTTTCACGGATTATCGTAACTTTTATCCTTCCAGGATAACGCATTTCTGCTTCAATCCTTTTGGCTATCTCTTTAGCAAGTTCTTTTGCTTTATCATCACTGACAGATTCATAGTTTACAAGAATCCGCAGTTCACGTCCTGCCTGAATTGCATAAGCTTTATCAACACCTTCAAAACTTTCTGATATCCGCTCAAGATTCTCAAGTCGCTTCACATAGTTATTCAGTGTTTCTCTTCTTGCCCCGGGTCGTGATGCCGAAATTGCATCTGCAATCTGCACTATAACAGACTCAATGCAGATAGGCTCAACATCATTATGGTGGGACAGGATTGCATTTATTACACGTGGATCTTCACCAAGTTTTTTTGCCATTTCCGCGCCCATTTCCGCGTGGTTAGCATCACTCTCAGTCTCAATTCCTTTTCCGATATCATGCAGGAGTCCGCCCCGTTTAGCTATTTCACGGTCTGCACCAATTTCAGCTGCAATCATACCCGAAAGTATGGCAACCTCTTTTGCATGACACAATACATTTTGTCCATAAGAGGTACGAAAATAGAGTCTTCCAAGCACTTTAACACTTTCCTGACTCATACTATGGATTCCAAGATCAAAGAGTACTTTTTCTCCCTCTTCCATAATAGTTTTTGAAATTTCCTTTGTCACTTTCTGAACAACTTCTTCAATTCTTGCAGGATGTATTCTTCCATCCTGAATTAACCGGCTCAGTGCAACCTTGGCTATCTCTTTTCTTACCGGATCAAAACAGGATATCACTACCGCTTCCGGTGTGTCATCAATGATAACGTCAACACCGGTTAACGTTTCCAAAGTCCTGATATTTCTCCCTTCACGGCCAATAATACGACCTTTCATCTCATCGCTCGGAAGGCTGACCGAACTAATGGTTACCTCTGAGCTGACATCAGTAGCAATACGCTGAATGGATGTTATAATAACATCCCGTGCCAGTTTATCAGCCTTAAGCTGAGCTTCCTGTTCAATCTTGTTAACAATAACCTGTGCATCGTGTTTGGCATCATTTACCATGGATTCCATGATAATTTGTTTCGCTTCATCAGAACTCATTCCGGCAATTCTTTCTAGTTCTGCCAGCCATTTTGCCTCTTCAGCCGTCAGTTTTGTTTCCTTAAGTGATAATTTTTCCTCTCGGTTTGTTAGCTGTTTTCGACCGCTTTCCAGTTCAGTCTGCTTCCTTTCTAGATTTTCCTCTTTCTGCAGCAGACGTCTTTCAACCCGCTGCAATTCACTTCTTCTTTCCCTTGTCTCACGTTCCTGCTGTTGTCTCTCTTTCAGCAGTTGATCTTTAGTCTCAAGCAGCAGCTCTTTCTTTTTTGCTTCTGCTTCTTTTATCGCTTCCTGATTTAAACGCGCAGCTTTCTGTTCAACTGACGTCAGCTGAAACCTGGCATAGACAAATCGAAATATCCAACCTAGAATCAAACCTGAGAGAAGAAATATTACTGCCAATAAATATTGCGGCATATTCTTCCCCCTGTGTTATTTTTTTCAATAATATGCAAGTACCCGACATCTGTCAAGCAAATACAAAAATCTCTCATTTTTCGTGTGCAATAAAAAAGACCGACATTGATATGCCGGTCTCTGGAAAATACATGTTTAAATAGCTTAACCCATGCATTTCAGGTATAAGAATATCTTATTCCTCAGTTTTACCCGGGGAAATAAAAATTATTCAGTTTTTTCAGCCTCTTCTTCCACTGCCTCAACAGCTTCAACTGTTTCAACAACTTCAGTTGCTTCTTCAACTACTTTTTCTTCAACTAACTTTTCAGCCTGCTGTTTCTCTTTCGTATTCTCTGCTTTTTTATCTTTCTTAGCTTTTGCAGCCTTTTCAGGAGCAGCAGTTTTTTCCACTAATTCCAGAATAACCATTTCAGCAGCATCACCCTTACGAAGTCCAGTTTTGAGAATTCTGGTGTAGCCGCCTTTTCTCTCAGCAAACATCGGTGATATCTCAGTAAATAATTTGTTCAATACAGCTTTATCGTTAACATCTTTAGCTATAATTCTTCTATCATGTACTGAGTCAGTTTTTGCTCTGGTAATCATTTTCTCAACCACTTTACGGACTTCCAATGCTTTCGCTTTGGTTGTTTCTATTCTTTCATACCGTAAAAGTGATATTGCCATATTTCGTAACATAGCTTTTCTATGACTCTGTTTTCTATCCAGCCTGTTAAAGCCAACTTTATGCCTCATTATCTTCTTCCTTGTTACCTGGTATTCTTATTGAAGTTTTGAGAACACTGTAATCAGTCATACCGAGACTCAGGTTCCACTCTTTTAATTTCTCTTTAATTTCTGTTAGTGATTTTTTACCAAAATTTCGTGTTTTAGCTATTTCTTCTTCACTTCTCTTTGTTAAATCACCGATTGTTCTGATATTAGCATTCTTCAGACAATTGCTGGAACGTACAGAAAGTTCCAGTTCCTCAACTGGTGTGTTAAGTATTTTCTTTACTTTTTCTTCTTCTTCATCAATCTCTTCATTACTGCTGACAATACTTTCATCAAAATTAATAAAAATTGAGAAGTGATCTTTTGCAATTTTTGCGGCTTCTGCAAGAGCATTTTCCGGTGCAATTGATCCATCAGTATATACTTCAAGAATCAGTTTATCATAATCATTTCTCTGTCCAACACGGGTGTTTTCAATTGCAAACTTCACGCGGGTTACTGGAGAAAAAACTGCATCGATAGGAATAGTGCCAATTTCTTCGATATATTTCTCATTGACTTCAGAAGGAACATATCCTCTGTTAAGATCAATTTGAATCTCCATATCAATATTTGCATCATTCATCATATTGAAAAGAACTATGTCTTTATTAATTATTACAACACCGTCTTTTTCCAGATCAGCTCCGGTAACAGCCCGTTCACCTTTACATTCGATAAGCAGAGTATTGCTCTCAATGGCTTCAGGCAGCCTGATTTTCAGCTTTTTCAATCTGCTGATAATATCAGAGGTATCCTCAATAACACCAATTAATGCTTCAAACTCACTTGAAATAAAATGAGGATTCCCCTCGCTGTCATAACAGGTAAATTTTACAGCTGTAACGGCATAACCCTGTATGGAGGAAAGCAGCACTCTCCGCAAAGTATTTCCTATTGTTGTACCATAACCGCGTTCAAACGGATATGCAATAAATTTTCCATAATCTGTTTCTACTTTGTTGTGCTCAAAGGTGATTCCTTTCGGCTTTTTAAATCCTTTTAAAAGATTCTTTCGTGCCATGATTTCTCCTATCTTGAATAGAGCTCTACAATCAGCTGCTCGTTAATAGCAGCGAGTTCCGTTACTTCGTTTCTTCTGGGAACAGCAAGAAATTTTCCTTTCATATTATCCGGATCCAACTCAATCCAAGGTACTATTCCAGATTTTGAGTACTCTTTCAAACTTTCCTTGATAACAATCATTTTCTTTGACCGATCCGCAATACTAATCTCATCACCCTCTTTAACTCTGTATGAGGGGATAGTTACACGTTTTCCGTTAACTAATATATGACCGTGAGAAACGATCTGGTGAGCCTGATTTCTTGATGTCGCAAAACGCATTCTGAAAACAATATTATCCAGTCTGCGCTCAAGAAGCATAATAAGGTTTTCACCTGTTTTTCCGGCCATCTTTTCAGCATGAACAAACGTTAATTTAAACTGTTTTTCTAACATACAGTAAGTCTTTCTGAGTTTCTGCTTCTCTCTCAGCTGAATACCGTAGTCAGTCATTTTCTTTTGTCGTGCTTTTGGTCCTTTACCCGGAAGTCCTGCTTTCTTAGAAATAGGACACTTTGCAGTATTACACCGTTCACCTTTAAGATTAAGTTTTGTTTTTTCTGCCCTGCATGTCTTGCACTTGGGGCCTAAATATCTTGCCATATTCTTCGTACTCCTTTAGACTCTTCGGCTTTTTCTTGGCCGACACCCATTATGAGGAATAGGTGTTACATCACGAATGCTCCGTACTGTTAACCCCAATCCGCCAAGAGATCTGATTGCAGATTCTCGACCGACACCCGGGCCTTTAACAAATACATGCACCTCGCGGAGCCCAAAATCCATAGCCTTTTTTGCCGCTGTCTCAGCTGTAGTTTGTGCAGCATAAGGTGTCGACTTTTTCGCACCACGGAACCCAAGTCCCCCGGCACTAGCCCATGATACTGTGTTACCCTTCAGGTCAGTAATTGTCACAATAGTATTATTAAATGTAGCTTGAATGTAAACATTCGCTTCAAATACGGTTTTTTTGGTTTTTCTTTTAACCTTCGCCACTCTCTATCTCCTCTTATTTCTTCTTACCGGCTACGGTCTTTTTCTTACCTTTACGGGTACGGGCATTTGTTTTAGTTCTCTGCCCTCTGACCGGAAGACCACGTCTGTGACGAAGACCTCTATAGCAACCGATATCCATAAGTCTCTTAATATTCAGGGCAGTTTCCGTTCGCAGTCTACCTTCTACTTTATACTCTTCATCCAGCACTTTGCGAAGCTCATTTACCTGGTCCGGGGTAAGATCATTCATCTTAAGATCCGGGTCCATTCCAACTTTCTTACAAATCTTTACAGCTGATGTTCTTCCAATACCATAGATATAGGTTAAAGAAATTTTTATTGCTTTATTAGGAAGGTCAACTCCCGCAATTCTTGCCATGTACTAAGGCCTCCTATTTCTGTCTCTGTTTGTGTTTTTTATTCTCACAAATTATCCTGACTACACCACGCCTACGGATAACTTTACATTTATCGCATATAGGTTTTACACTTGCTCTGACTTTCATGTTTTACCTCTTACAAGTTCCTCGATTTAATTTTTCCCTTTTTAACCAGTCCATCATGATGGTGCATCTTTAGATGTCCTTCAATTTGTGACATAGTATCCAAATCTACACCTACCATAATCAGCAGTGAAGTACCACCAAGGATCATAGCTACAGATGACGGGAAATTAAAAAATTTCTGTACCAGTGTCGGTATCAGCGCTATAAACGCCAGAAATAACGACCCAGGTAATACAATCCTGTTTAACACCCGTTTCAAGTAGTCTTCAATCTTATCAGACCTGATACCTGGTATTGAACCACCATTTTCCCTGATTTGTCGTGAAATCTCTGTAGGATTCAGACTAACCTGGGTATAGAAAAAAGCAAACACTATGATCAGCAAGGTGTAGACAAACAGATAGGGGACACCCTGCGGTCTCAACCAGTTCGCAAATTTTGCCAGCCAGTTAATTTCCGGCCCTAGTGAAGAAGCAATCTGCAGTGGGAATGACAGCAGTGTTGATGCCAGAATTACCGGTATAACTCCAGACGGGTTGATTTTAAAAGGGATGTAAGTGCTCTGTGAGCCATACATTTTCCTTCCGACAACACGTTTAGCATAATGTACCGGTATTTTCCTCTGACCCTGCTGCTCGTATATTACCAGGGCAACAACCATCAGGAACATCGCAAAAACTATAATAACAACTACCGGATTCAGCACACCGGCCTGCACACTCTTTATTAATGTAATTATAGCTTTCGGAATTCTTGCCACAATACCGGCAAATATAAGAAGGGAAATACCATTTCCAATCCCCTTCGCCGTAATCTGCTCACCAATCCATACAAGGAACATAGTTCCCGAAGTTACCGTAATCATAGCAATTATGGTATACGGAAGCATATTTATAGTGACTGCATCCGGAATTGACTTAGCATAAACAGTTACTACATAGGATTGCAGCAGTGCAAGTACTATCGTACCGTAACGTGTTAGCTTCTGGATCTTTTTCCTGCCGCCATCTTCTCCAGCCAGTTTCTTTAAAGACGGAAATACTATCATAAGAAGCTGCATAATAATCTGCGTGGAAATATAAGGCATAATTCCAAGCATGAATACTGAGAAGTTCTTAAAAGCTCCACCAGCGAAAAAATCAATATATTCAGTTAAGCCCATTGTTGACGAAGACGCATCCTGAGCAAGAAAATAAAGCCTCAGTGCGTTAACATTAATTCCCGGTATTGGTAGAGTTGCACCAAGCCTGAAGATAACAAGCATTAATGCGGTAAAACCAATCCGCTTTCTTAAATCTTTTATTCTGAAAACATCTACTAAGGAGTTTGCCATCAGTTCCTTCTTTTTTATTGAATCTCACCGCCGGCTGCTTTGATTTTCTCAGCCGCGTTTTCTGATAATTTCAGACCTACTACTATTACCTTCTTATCAATTTCACCATTTGCAAGGATTTTTGCTTTAACGTTTTTACCTTTAATAATCTTTTTCTCTTTCAAGGTTTCAAGATTAACGGTATCTCCGTCATTAAAATAAATTGAGAGCTGTTCAAGAGAAACCGGTTCATAGACTACTTTAAAGGGGTGATTTGAAAAACCCTTTCGTGCAATCCTTCTATAGAGAGGCATCTGACCACCTTCAAAACCTGGTCTGGTTCCTCCACCGGACCTTGAATTCTGTCCGTCATGCCCTCTGCCGGAGGTTCGGCCCTTAGACCCTTTTCCTCTTCCAACAATTGTTTTTTTCTTATTTGCCCCAACAGGTGCTACAATTTGTCCCATCCTAGTCTATCTCCTCAACCTTAACAAGATGTGCAATAGTATTGATCATACCCAGCACAACAGGAGTTGCCTCTTTCTCAACTGAACTACCGATTTTACCAAGCCCAAGTGCTTTGGCTGTACCACGCTGGTTGGGTTTGGATCTTATTAAACTTCGGACAAGTTCAACTCGTACAACTTTAACTTTTTTATTAGCCATACTCTAACCCCACATCTCATTAACGGTCTTGCCTCTGTTCTTCGCAACTTCTTTTGCATTAAACAGATTTTCAAGTCCGTTAAATACTGCTTTAACAATATTTATAGTATTTTTAGATCCTAAGGACTTGCTTAAGATGTCATGTACTCCACAAGCATCCATCACAGCTCGAACTGGTCCTCCGGCAATTACTCCGGTTCCCGGTGCGGCTGGTTTCAGCAGAACCTTAGCGCTCTTATATTCACCAATGATTTCATGAGGAAGTGTCGTTTTTTTAATCGGCACCTGAATCATGTTTTTTTTGGCTTTATCTATACCTTTCCTGATAGATTCAGCTACATCGTTTGCTTTACCAAACCCAAAGCCGACCTTACCATTCTGATCGCCAACTACAACCAAAGCTGAAAAGGAAAACCTTCTACCACCTTTGACTACTTTAGCAACCCTGTTAAGTTTTATTAGTTTCTCAACAAATTCCTGCTCTCTGGTATTTTCCACCATATCCCCCTAAAACTTAATCCCGGTTTTTCTTGCACCGTCAGCAATACTCTTTACAATACCATGAAACAGATATCCATTCCGATCAAAAACAACTTCTTCAATCTTCAAGTCGTTTAACCGTTTGCCTATCAACTCGCCGATTTTAGCTCCATTTTCAACGTTATTCCGGAAACCCTTTGTTTCGGCTTCAGTGTTGCTTGCTGACGCTAAAGTTTTTCCAGTGGTATCATCAACAACCTGAACATACATATGATTATTACTTCTAAAAACGCTCATGCGGGGTCTGTCAGGAGTCCCACTGATTCGTTTACGTATATGTACTTTACGTTTCAGTCTTTTTCTTCTTTTTTCACTAACTTGCTTCATTATTTTTCCACCCTGCTATGCACCAGATTTTCCAATCTTACGCTTAATCGTTTCATTATCATATTTAATACCTTTACCCTTGTACGGCTCAGGTGGTCTAAGGGATCTGATTTCAGCCGCTGTCTGACCAACACGCTGTTTATTAATCCCTGTTATAATAATTTTACTTTGCCCCTCACAGGCTATCTGGACATCTTTGCTAACCATGAACTCTATCGGGTTTGAATACCCCAGATTAAGGAATAAAATATTGTCCTTAATTTCTGCACGGTAACCAACACCATTAACGAGCAGTGTCCGGGAAAAACCCTTTGTAACACCTGTTATCATGTTTTGGATAAGCTGTCTGTACAGTCCGTGATAAGCACGAGCCTTCTTAGAGTCATTTTTCCTGGTAACAATAACTGAATTCCCTTCAACAGCAATACCAACCTGAGGTTGATAATCCTGTACTTCTTTCCCTTTGGGACCTTCTACAGTAATAAGGGTTTCAGATATAGTAACCGTTACGCCTTTAGGCAGATCTATTGGTAATTTACCGATTCGTGACAT
>JABMQR010000331.1 GCA_013202335.1 Bacteroidota bacterium | reverse complement strand
GTGCTACCTGGATTCCCGGAGAATTATACCAAGGAATACAGTTAACTCATTAAATATAAAAGAATTATAGTACTATTTCATTGAATTATATCACTTAACATGGTATAATTACACCAATGCAGGAGGTTGTCCATGTCATTGGTGTATGCGAAAAACAAGAAAAATCAGACTATCTATGTCTATGAATCCGAAGGGTATTGGGATAAAGAGAAACAGCAGTCACGTAATAAGAAAACCTGTATCGGAAAAATGGTAGAGGGGGAATTTGTTCCCAATAAGCACTACCAGATGAGACAGGAGCTTCAGGAGCTGAAAGAGGTACCACCTGGCCGCGTTCGGGCAACTGAGTTTTCCCGGCTGTTTCATGGGGCGACCTATCTGTTTGATCAGATTGGGGACAGGTATGGCATCACTGAAGATCTTGTAGCATGTTTTCCTGAAACCTATACGCAAATACTCTCATTGGCATACTATCTGATTCTCGAGGACCGTAATCCGTTAAGCAGATTCGGCAAATGGGCACAGACCCATGTGCATCCACATGGACAACACATCAGCTCACAGCGCAGCAGTGAGTTTTTTCGCACCATCAGTGAAGATGCAAAACAGCGGTTTTTCATGCTGCAGGTTGCCCGAAGAAAAGAGCATGAATACCTAGCATACGATACGACTTCGGTATCATCCTATTCCAAGTCACTCAAACAGGTGAAGTATGGAAGAAACAAAGATCACGATCCCTTGGCACAGATCAACCTTGCACTGTTATGTGGTCACGATTCAAGAATGCCGGTGTACTATCGAAAGCTTCCTGGTAACATCTCTGATGTGTCCACCCTCAGAAAGATGCTCAGCGATATCGATGTGTTGCAGGTAGACAAAGTAAAGATGGTCATGGATCGTGGTTTTTATAGTGAAGATAATCTCCACGCCTTCTATAAAAATCATTACAAGTTTCTCATCGGAGCAAAGAGTTCCTTGAAGTTTATCCAGAAGCATCTTGATCCAGTGAGAGAAACCATCAGAACCAGAGCTTACTACCACTCAACCTATCAGCTGGGCTGCTATACGGTGATGACAAATTGGCCCTATAAGAAAGTAAAAAAGAGATCAGGAGAAGTGGTTCTCTCAGAGAAACGCATCTATGTGCATCTGTACTACAATGAGCAGCAGGCTGTTGAGGATAAGATTGCTTTCAACAAACGGCTTGATCTGCTGGAGGAGGAACTGTACAGTGAAAAACGCATTCCAGCACATGAAAAGCTCTACAGCAAGTATTATGAGATACAGAAGACTCCGGTCAGAGGAATGCAGCTTACCCCACGTCAGGAATCCCTTGATGCTGCACAGAAGAACTTTGGCTATTTCGCCCTGCTTTCTAATGGTATCAAAGATCCCATTGAAGCACTGGAAGTCTACCGATCGAAAGATCTTATTGAAAAAGCTTTCGGAAACCTGAAAGAACGATTGAATATGAGAAGAACTTCAGTTTCTTCAGAACAGAATCTGGAAGGTAAACTCTTTGTTCAATTTGTTGCATTGATGTATCTCTCTTCCATTGATAAAACGATGAAAGAGCAGAATCTCTATAAGAAATATACCTTGAATGACCTGCTAGACACCTTTGATGTCATTGAACAATTCCAAAGTCCCGGTCATACCCCGCATGTAGGAGAGGTTACACAGAAACAGAAAGAGCTCTATGGCTGTTTTGGTGTTGATGCTCCAACCTAGGTATAATTTGCCGGGAATCTAGGATTTATGCAGGAGCAGGACAAAGTGATATAACAAAAGGTACTTTAGTGGGAACACTAACGGTAGGGTATGATGCATCAGCTGGAACTGCAGTAATTACATACGTTCTTGATGATGGTTTTTATCTGGGCGTAACACAACTCTATGCAGGAAATGAGATGTTTGCCCTGAATAATGGAACACCAACAGTTGCTCCCGGTCAACTGGGAAATATCCATGGCCTTGATTTTGCCGAATCCGATTCCTTCTTTATAGAGGGTTTATCAGGTGAGATATTTATAACTGCTCACGCAGATGTGTACTCAATAGATTTTCTCTAACTGATAGAACAAGTACGTAACATAAAATCAATAAGGCTGCGGGTTAATCCTGCAGCCTCTCTTTTTTTGACAGCAGGGAACTCTTCACAGTTAGCCTATCTATCTTCAGTAATTCTAATAATACATCTGCCTTATAGGAATTGGTCATCACCAGATCTATATTAGGCTGATCCGCTTTTCGATAGTGCTCCTGTACAAAATCATCAGAAAAACCGCCCCGCAATTTTCGCTGTATCAATCGCTGCTTCAAAATCTGCTCCTCAGCTTCAATGAAAACCGTGAAATCGGCCAGATTTTTCAATCTATCCCATATCGTATGCC
>JABMQR010000330.1 GCA_013202335.1 Bacteroidota bacterium | reverse complement strand
TTCCGGTGCAATACCTAAAACTTCGCCATTATCCTTTACACCAAGCAGAAGTTCTCCTCCCTGCCTGTTCAAAAAAGAACAGACAGTATCATAAACATCTCTGTTTATTGCGGTTCTGCATTGCTTGAATTCAATTTTAAGACCTTCACCTTCATTCAGGATAGATTGTATTCTGGATTGATTCATACAAGTTCCTTTTCTATGTTTATTGGCATGTTGTTCATTTGTTAATCCTACTACTCTTCATAATCCGGATACTGCTCTGGATTACTCCCCTTCGACTCAATAAGTACAGGATATTTTTTTTGCTTTTCCTCTATTTTCTTTTTTCTTGATTTTTTGATTTGAAATAGCCAGGAATCACCAAAGTCAAATAAATAAAATAGCTTATAGCCTGTCAATGGATATATTTCATTAAGCATTGTTCCTTTAGGAACTGTTTGAGCTCTGTTTCGGGGATTTCTACCAACATAGAATTCATACAAATGATCATCATCAAAATCTATAATTTTTTGAATATATTTGTGCAATTTCTGCAGAGTAAAATCTTCTTTAACTTCAATTGTTCTTGACCAGGGTTCTTCATTGTCATCATACGGAAATGATAAAATCAGTGTATATATTTCCATTTATTCCTCCATAATTAACAGCCGGGGATATTGTAAGGTATTTGCGAATTACAATACCACGCATCCGTTTTTCAATCCAATCTGCACTGTAACCTTTTGACTGATATAAAGCCCTTGTTCGTTTTGTTGCAAGTTCGGGGTTTTCAATTTCCAAAACTCGCTCATAGCCCACTTTTGCAAGCCACCTTTTAAAAGGTTCTGCTTTGGGGGATGGGACAGACTGAACAATCCGAAAAATCCCTTTTACATTACTGCAATCGGTCAACCGCTTTTTCCCATCAGGTGCTTCCAGTTTCAACCCGTGACAAAGTGTCACGACTTCACTTCCTTCCTGAGTCTTTGCTTTAGCTTCCTCCAATATGCACCACTGTCTGTACTATCAGTTAATGCACCGCAGATATCAACGACAGAATAATACCATTCTTCTTTGTGCCATATACGACGGATATTTTTTGATTGGAAAACTATTAATTTGTTTGTACGTTCAGTCATGATCCCCTCTCTCTTTCAAGTGTCCCCATTTTGGAAACAGTTGCTTTCTTCTGGGTTAGCCAGATAGTTTTTAGAACTTATATTCAGTATGTACATTTTGCTGTGTCCTTTTTTCCTTTGATCCGGATTTGACAGTTTGTTTACCTGCTCGAATATCATTTTATTCTGCATTTATTCTGAAGACTCCCAACCAGGTTTCTTATTTGATGCAGTGTTATATATACACCCGGAACGTCTTAATTTTGTATAATAATAATCATCTTGAGCTCTTGCCCGTATGTACTCAGCTTTGCTGGTGGTGGCTTTTGCAACAAAAGCAGAAATCATCTCCTCTAATCCTGATGAGCTATACAGTTGTGTAAAGCTTCTAAGATCACTTTTAAATCATACTTAGAGACTTCTATTGGAAAAAGCATATCATCAGATAATATTATAATGGACATGTTTATTTTTTAACCTTTACCTTCCAAAGATCCTTTTAGTTCATCTTCTATCTGTTTAATTGTTGGGAGAATCCCTTCTAACTCTTGCGGCAATTGTCTACTTAGCTGATATTCGGAAATTCCAATTGGTTTTGATGTGTCACGAAGAGAGTATTCTGCAACAATTGTATTCCTTGTTTTGCACAGTAAGAGTCCGATACTGGGTTCATCCTGATCGCTTTTAATCTGACTGTCTACTGCAGAAAGATAAAAATTAAGTTGTCCAATATGTTCTGGCTTGAAAGCTCCTGATTTTAATTCAATAACTACATGCCGATGTAGTTTTGTATGATAAAACAACAAATCTATATAAAAATTATCGCCCCCCACTTCAATGTGAACTTGTTGCCCAAGATAAGCAAACCCCTCTCTCAATTCTAGTAAGAAAGCACTAATATGCTTAACCAGGGCATTTTCAACATCTCTTTCAACGGCATCATCATGGAGTGTAAAAAAATCAAAGATATAAGGATCTTTCAATGTCTGCTGCGCCAGTTCCGACTCCTCTTTCGGCATTAACTGCTTGAAATTAGTTGTTGATTTACCTTCTCGTTCAATTAGTTTATTCTCGATCTGAATAAGAAGAACATCTCGAGACCATCCATTTTCAACCGTTTTGTGTGCATAGAACAGTCTTGCCCCGTTATCTTTCAATTTGTTCAAGATAACCACATTATGGCCCCATGGCAATTGTCCAACAAGCTGTTGGACAATTATATCAGACTCAAATTCCGGCCAGGTCTTTGAAAAAGAACGTATATACATCAGATTAGATCGGGAAAATCCTTTCATTTCCGGTAGATTCTTCTTTAAATCTTTAGCTATTTGTCCAATAACTTTAGCACCCCATCCCTGTTTTTTCTGCTGTGAGAGTATTTCCCTTCCAATTTGCCAGTGCAGGAGGATTAATTCATAGTTTGCAGAAAGTACTGCTTTCTGTCTAGGAGTGTGTCGGGCTTAATTTTTACAAACTAAGCA
>JABMQR010000329.1 GCA_013202335.1 Bacteroidota bacterium | reverse complement strand
CTCAATATTATAGCAAACCCCGAACTGAAACGCAAGGCTAAAGCTTGGAATTTCTTTTAAATTATAGAGTTATCATTTGTGTCTGTGGTGATTTAGATTTGAGTGAGAAAACTAGAGGAAGTTCAGATTATTACGGAGATTTTGTGTGGACCACACGACCTTTATCTCCACGCCGAACGTTAAGATGTTCAATGATCTGGCAAATGATTTGCTGGAGAATCCAAATCTCACCTCTTCAATCGGACTGGTTAAAGGTACTGCCGGCAGAGGTAAAACTGCAGCGGCAAAACACTACATATCTACTAACCGGGATTCAGTCTATGTCCTGTATGTAGACGGTTATTCACACAGTATGCTGGCTCGCCAGATTGCTTATGAATTAACCGGAATCAAAAGCCACACCTTTGAGAAAAACCTTGAGTTAATCCGCGAGGCAACCAGAATGCTCCGGAGAATGGTAATCATTGATGAGGCAGATAAGATGCCAGGACGCCTTATTGAAATGCTTCGGGGGATGAATGAACGCTGTGCTCTCCCTCTCCTCTTAGTAGGGGAAGAGATGCTGTATTCACGTATGTCTGAAGAACCCAGACGGTTAAGCCGTGTACGAAAACCTATCGTCAACTTCGGGAAAGTTTCCAAGGTTGATATTGCTCTTTTCTATGAGCAGGCAATAGGAATTTCCATCACTAAGAATATAGAAGTCTGTGATGAACTGCTGCTTCGCTCACGGGGAGATTTCCGCCTGGTAGTAAGTGATGCCATGGCTATTTGTAAAGTCCTGAACTCTTCAGGGATCGGCGCTGTCATCATGGGGGTTATAGATAAAATATGACAGATACGATCTTTCGTACCGGTGTATTCAGTAAGAAAATTCGCATCCTTTTACTCAACCGTAAAGGACTGGTCAGCAGAGAAGAACCCTATGCAGTGTTCGGACGGGATAAGAAGACAAAAAAGCGGATTTATTCGGCAGTATCAAATTTACGCGCACAAGGACATGTGGAGATTACCCCAGAAGGATATCGCTACATTTCAGAAGAACCATTACCCGGAGATAAGGCAGATCGTATATGGAAGTATTGGAGAAGTGAAGCAACATTTACCGCCCATCGAACAGCACTATTCACTGAAATCTCCAGACCCTACATACAATCACTTATTCGTCATTATATCAGGCTCGGTTTTGTGGAACTTGTCCCCTTACGGTACAGCAATACTGATTCACGCGTATACCGGTTGAAAGATCCCTCGATCATCATACGGCCAACAACGGAGAAATAGCATGGGAAAACGAGAGAAACTTATACAACTCATTCATGTTGCACGGTCTCATACTAAGGAGTGTTTAGTCTGCGGATCCTTGATCCAGGACTCAAGTGAAGTATGTGGCTGTGGAGCAGATGATTTCCAACCAATGACCGATGGGAGATACAGAAGTTCCTTAAAACAACTGACAGGATTTGACTCCTGCAGCAAGCTCACTGAGCTGCAGCTGGAAAAAGTCCTGGACTTATTCAAACAGGTTGGATTCATACCAAGAATCACGAAAGAGGATCCCGAAAAAAGCCTCCAGAACACACTGAGGCAACAAGTCTACCTTGTCCAGCAAAAAGCCCAAGAAATACTGGGAGAGAACTGGGAAGGCCGGCTGGATGGATTCTTACGGAATATGAGCAGATCGTCCTTAAAGTTCTGTAATCATAATGAGCTGCGAAAAGTACACGGCTGGTTAAGCCGTACGAAGAAAAAAGGAGCATAACCCATGGAAGACTATCTCACTGATGCAAAAGGCCGGCTGGTGCCAAAAGGACAAATTAAGGAAGTGGATCTTCTACGCCATGAACTGGTGTATGAGATCATCGAAAAAGCAAAGATTCGATCAAAAGATATCGCCCAGTTCAAGAGAGGGATTATGAACACGATCAAGTCCTTTATTGAACTCTCTGCAGAGCAGTACGGCCAGAAATATGGTGGTCATAAAGGAAACGTTACCCTCACCAGTTTTGACGGGAAGTACCGAATAACAATCGCAATCCAGGACACCATCAGCTTTGATGAACGCCTGCAGGTGGCAAAGCAGCTTATCGATGAGTGTATCCAGAAATGGTCAGACGGATCCCGGGATGAAATCAGGGTATTAGTCCAGGATGCCTTCAATGTAGAGAAAGGCCAGAAGCTCAATACCGACCGGATCCTCGGCCTTAGACGCCTTGATATTCAGGATCCGGTCTGGAAGCAGGCCATGGACGCAATAAGTGACTCAGTGACCATTAGCAGTTCAAAAGAGCACATCAGGGTGCATGAGCGGAACCTGGAAGGGAAATATCAACAGATTCGCCTCGATCTCTCATCATTATAAGGAGAAAACATGGAAAACAAATCAATTATCAAACTGTATCTACTCGGTCCGATTTCACAATCCACAGATTATGCACAAAAATTCGAGTAAGCTGAAGTATAGGCTTGAAGCAGCAGGATACCATGTAGTAAATCCGGTTGAAATAGAGATGGAAGACTACTTCGCAGTACGCCCGGGGCAACGGATTGGAGAGACCCACCAGTTACGAGCGGATCTTCACGAAATGCTAGTCTGTGATGGAATCGCAATGATGCCTATTACCGTTCCATCAAGTGGTTGTGCACGGGAGCTCAATCTTGCATTTGAGCTGGAGATCCCAGTGAAAACAGTCGATAAATGGATAGAACATGTTGAAGTAATGAAGCAGGAAGGGAGATAGGCGTATATGCAGCTCTCACTTCTTGAATCTATTGATACAGCCCAAACAATACCGCTGAATCCACAGAAGATCATAGATGATCTGAAGCTGCATAATGTTTACCGGCACAAACAGTTTTACAAGCCAAAGGAAGTGGCCAGCCTGCTGGGTATCTCCTATGTCCAGGTGTTATATGCGATAACCCATTATCAGATGGATGCTATTCGGATCGGATGGATCTGGAGAGTCCCCTACAATGCCATAATTCGCTTCATGACAGAAAGAACATACCGTGAGGAGCTGGTAGAGGCCTATTATGACTGGATTGCCAGCAGAGGGATAAGAGACTGATGAAAGATTTCTACGAACTTGATGGCTTAAATCTTCCCGAAAGCCTAACGGTAAAAGAATGTGCCATTCTCCTGGATATTGCCGAACTTACGATCCAACGATTAGTTGTGTCCGGAGTGCTAAAAGCAACCCAGGACGATCATATTTTATGCAGCACTTTGGTGGATTATCTCATTCAGAATGAGGCTGCAAATCTCCCCATCGAGGAGGCACCAATGTTTGATGAAAACGGCAAAAGGGTTGGTCGTGTTGAGAATGAGGAAAAGGAAGAAATTGTGATACACATGGATGAGTTGTTCAGTGATGAGGATGACTATGACCCATGGCCAGCATGAGTAATATGAGTAGATCCGATCAGCGAGCGGATATAAAGCGCTGATGCCATGGTGATTCGTCCCAGGCACTACCGGCCAGAGATGGCCGGTTTTTTGTTGCTGATAATTCAATAATGTATTAAACTATATAAATAAAAGTATTATTTTATATTAAAAAAATGAACAATTGGTTGTGTATGCATTTTTCAATAAGTAATAATTATGTTTAACTATAAAAAGTATCTGATATTATTTTTCATTTGTGATTTAAATATATAATTTTTATAAAGGGCCGTTATGAAAACAGTTAAATCGTTGCAGATTGCAGTGACATTTGAGAGAGATAAGGAAATCCAATACACACTTGGTTCTATGCTCTCAAAAGCAAGTAAGGAAGGATTGTTCAAAATCTCTGATCTTCCTAATCCGCAAGCCCCTCTTCCGAACATACCCAGAATTGCCGTAACCTCTAAAGAATTTGTAATGAATATTAGTCAAGAAAGATTCGACTTTTTTTTAACAATACCTAATCATATATCACACGAGCCTATTAAAGTCATATCTTATGCCAAGACAGCAACAAAAATATTATGCAATTTTTTTATGCCTCATGTGAATTATTTATGGTGTGGGGTAATATTTGACTTAAATTACCCTTACAAGGTCTTAACAAATCATCTCAATGAGCTGTTTGATAAGACCTTATCAATAAACAGGAAGGATAAAGATATTGCTTCTTTCCAATTAAATTATGGATACAAAGAAAATGGTAATTTCATTAATTTCATAATAACTGAATATAGATCATTTGATTTTATTAAAAAATTAGTACCAAATGAAATAATTAAATTAGAAGATGCTAACCTTGTTGAAATGGGTCTTGATATCAAATTCGACATTAACAACAAACCCTCTATACCTCATTATGCTTTTGAAAAAGACTTAGAAGCAATACTTAGTAGCCTCATTCCTCTTATAAGTAAAGTTTATAGAGACAACAATCTGGAGGGAATAAAATGACAAATTCGACACATTCAACAGATTATATTGGTACTACTCCTGATTATGATGATAATCAAACTAGTAATATAGTGACATTCCCAAGTTTAACAGGATCGTCAGCAACCCAAAACTATCCTCCTCAATCAACTACTGAACAACACTATCAAAGAATTGTTGAAGAATTGACAAATAGGATTATACAAGAAAATAATGAGAATCCCTTTAACCCCATATATTTTTGTGATTTGCAACCAGATTCTTTATTAAATTCTGTTTCATTTCTTAGATCTTTTGCTACAAGAATTGAAGATAAATCGCATGAAATTGATTTCGAGGATAATGAGATATAGTGATGTATATACCCAATACACAATTGAAATCTGAATTATTGCTCCAAGGAGATATTGTTAATGATATCCACATTTTAGGAGCAGTCAATCCAAATTCAATTCTTATAACCTTTTCGCAAGAGGGTAGAGCAACTCAATGGAGTGTAAATAATCCACCAACAAAGGGACCTGCTATTGTTTTATCTCATTCATGTGAAATAGCCCAAGAAAATGGAATGAAATTAACTAGTATTATTTTAGCTCCTTTAAGAGATATTAACAGTGCAACGAGACCAGATAAAATTCAAGAACTTAAAGATAGTAACTATATTGATGAAAATAACACCTCAAGCTTTTTGAAGTATTTCTATTTAGAGGCAACACATGAATATGGCGAAATGTTCCCTAATGGATGCGTCGCAGATTTTTCAAAATGTTTCAGCCTGCATAAAAAAGCTTATAGGGGTTTATTAAATAATAAAATTATTGAATTAACAGATGATGTTCGGAAGTATTTTTCAATAAAATTGGCTCTATTTTATTTTCGAAACAATTAAGAACTAAAATGAATTGGATTGATATTCATAAACGGCTATTTTCAGATTTTTTTTAATTACTTATTCTAGAATATCGAGTTTTCTCTCAAATCTAAACACATAAACACACGCAAAAACAAACTATAACACGGAAAACCTTCTCACTTTTGACTGGATTCCTTCTCAAAACGCTGGATTTTTTTCTCAAAATTTTTGAATTGTACATTTTTGAAACACTAAAAAACACTAAGAAACAAGTTTAAACACGGAAAAAGTTCTCACTTTTGACTGGATTCCTTCTCAAAACGTCGGATTTTTTTCTCAAAATTTTTGGATTGTACAATCCAAGTACAATCGCTAAATTCTCACAATCTATTGACCTTTAAGACCAAACTCACTATACTCTGAATCCGGTAAACGGGGTGTTGCCTAGTGGCTAAGGCGCCTGCTTTGGGAGCAGGAGATCGGAGGTTCGACTCCTCTCATCCCGACCTCATTTTTTTAAGAAGTTTATGCGCCCATAGCTCAGTTGGATAGAGCAACGG
>JABMQR010000328.1 GCA_013202335.1 Bacteroidota bacterium | reverse complement strand
TGCTTAGTTTGTAAAAATTAAGCCCGACACACTCCTAGATAAATATGATAAAATACAAGATATTCGCACTTGAGCTACAATTCCTGTCACGATACTATATACCAAGAATTTATGTTATAGTAAAAACGGTAATTCAGTATTTAATTAGAGACCTGACATCCAACATAAAAAACATTTGGAATTTAGGTTTAATAACTGAATAAGCAATTTTTCTAAAGGGAGTCTCCCATTTTTACATTTGATTTAGTTTTTAATGTACCTTCACTGCTGGGAATAGCTATAAAAGTTGTTATCATTATTCTGGTAGCCACTACACTCAATATTATCCAGAAGAAAATGATTCCTAGAATAATAACGAGTAGTATTCCAAAGATACGAGTAGAATCTAAGGAGCACTTACTAACCCGCGCTAAAACAATGGCTAATATGCTTATTAAAATTATTGGTTTTGTTATATGGATTATTGGTTTTGTGATGATTCTAGGCGTGTTTAAAGTAGATACATCTGCATTGCTGGCAACCATCGGTGTTGCCAGTCTGGGGATTGGATTTGCTGTCCAAAGCATCATTCGCGACTATATTCAAGGATTCTTTATGATTATGGAAGACTGGTTTCGGATTGGTGATTGGGTTACCATTTCCGGGTTGGAAGGTGAAGTAGAGAAAATAAGTCTGAGGTGTATCACCTTACGGGAAATAAACGGCACAATGCATGTCATACCCAATAGTCAGATCCAGTTTGCCAGTAATCAAACCAGAGACTGGGCACGAATCAATCTATATGTAAAAGTGGCTTATAAAGAGGATATTGAACATGTCTATCAGGTCATTAATAGTGTTTGTGAGGAACTGAAAAAAGATCCCGATTTTGGATCGAATTTAACATCAACACCTTCTGCAATGCGTGTTAGTGATCTTGGTGACTATGGTGTTGATATCTGTATTCGGGGATTTACAAAACCAGGGGAACAATGGGGATTAACAGGAGAATTGCGCAAGCGTATCAAGAACCGTTTTGATCAGGAAGGTATAGAAATCCCTTGGCCGCATACAAAAATTTATTTTGGAAATGAGCCGAAAATTTTAAATACTAATGATAATTAATTTTGCTGGCTGGTGAAGCACGGGAACAAGGCATTAAACCCGGAGTGTAACTAGTACAATGTATAACTTAAAGCTTCGGATATAGACGTTTAAGTTTTATTCTTGCATCCTTTGTTGTGAATTGCCAGTCAACCCTTGTCTGGCGATTGTTTCGATCACTATTCCACTTGGCAACCGCAGAACGCATTATCTCAATATCCGGTATACGCCCTGCAAGACATTGCCTTTTTAATACGCTTAATTCAATTTCAGCAATATTTAACCAACTCCCGTGTTTCGGCGTATAGTGGATTTCAAGCCTTGAAGCTAATCTTCTGGCTACTTCCGGGGAAAACGTATGATACAACGATGCGGTCGTATGTGTATTCAGATTGTCCATGACAAGCACTACTTTTTCTGCATTAGCATACCGTTCTTCTACCATTTCTCTGATGAATTCAGCCCACTCCGCTCTTCTGCGATGTTCGGTAATTGCTACTTGACGCTTGCCTCCCAGCGGCTCCACTTCTACAAAGATACTGGCAACTCCATTACGCACATATTCATCATCCATCAATACCGGATGTCCTGGAGCCGCAGGAATAGGAGTACGAACTTCTCCGATTAATTGTATACTCGATTCGTCCATGCATACTACGGGAAACTGTTTATTGTAAGGCCGGGCATACACCTCAAGGACATCCTCCATAGCTGCTACGAACTCAGCGTTTTGGTCTGAGGGGATTTTCCAGTATCGACTTTGGTGAGGCTTAAATTCGTTTTTTTTAGTGTATTGCATACCGTCATGGGTGAAACTGTTTCTACTATTTCCAATTCCACCATCTTCTCGGCCAATAACCGCACGGTCCACCGTTGCCGCCCTTCCGGTGGATCTGAGCAGGCCAATGCAATCAGCCTCGCTTCAAATTCACCGCCAAACTGTATTTCCCGTGGCGGAGCTTCGCGCACTCTTCGTTCGATAGCTGCGTGAAATCCTTCATTGACAAAGCGTTTCTTTATCGCTTCAAGACTTCGGGTTGTTACTCCTATCGCTTCAGCAACTCGAGCCACTTGCCAATTCGGTCCATACTCGCCTGCATCCAGTAGCAGTAGAGCACGGGCATAAAGTACTGTGCGTGCTGCTCGTTTCCCCTTTTTGGTAATCGTTTCTAATTCACGCTGCTCATCTTTTGTTAATGTTACTTTGTACCTTGGCGCCATGATTTACTCCCGTAATTTGATAGGTAAATTATAGCACACTTCCTTATATATGCGAAGAGTAAAGCTGTACATTGTACTAGGAGTCTGTCGGACTTATCAGCATTCAGATTAAAATCTGAATTTTCCGATTGAAAAATCACTGGATTTGCCCATATTTTGTGTTGCAATCGCCTGATAATCCAATTATCAGGCTCAATTAACCCAAAATCTTGTCTGTATCCAATGGTTTTTCACTTCGAAATCCTAAGTCCGACAAACTCCTAGAGATATTTGTATTTTCCAATCTTTATCGACTACCTTGTAAAGAAATCTTATTGTATGAGATCCCAGAGTTATGAGCGATAATACCCCTACTCTTTTTTAGGGTTAATAAAAAATCATCCACAAAACAAGCACCAGCATACCAACAGCAATTGAGTAGATAATCATAGGAATAAAGTTTCGTCTGATTACCTTCCCCTCAACTCCGGTTATCCCGACAGTGGCAGAGACAGCGACAATATTGTTGATGCAGACCATATTCCCAATTCCACCCCCTACAACCTGGAGGGCTACGATCAATACTGCAGGCAACGAAAGAATATCGGCTGTCTCATACTGAAGTGAGGAGAACAAAATATTCGAGACCGTGTTGGATCCCGACATAAAGGAACCCAGTACGCCGATGAATGGAGATACCAGAATATAGAGGCTTCCGCCGATGGAGGCCATAGCCTGTGCCATAGAGGTCAACATAGAAGGCAGCCCTGCATTATTATCTCCGGAATTCAGCATCAGCTGAACCATGGCAATTCCTGCAAAAAGAGCAACCGCCGCTCCTGAAATCTGTCTGAAGGAGGTTCTCCAGGCTGTTTTCACCCTCTTCCATTCCATCTTATGTATGAAAATCGTAAGAACGGCTACCAGCATGAAGGGAATAATTCCCGGCAGGTAAGCCCATTTGAATTGATAGGTTTTTTCGATTCCCGGAAAAAATGAGACACTCAGAGCTTGTGAGCTAAGTATTCCCTTCAATCCAATCGCCGGAACACGAGAGAGTACCAGGAGCAGCGCTATTACCACATAGGGAACCCATGCTTTAAGCAGAGGCATCGTACCCTCTTCCATCGAACCCTGAATTGTTCTGCTTTTCCAGTCATCCTCCCACTTCTCTTCCATGGGAAAATCCCACGTATCTCCGGGAATGAGAAAACCCTTTCTGGCCGCGGTAACAACGATCACTAATCCTATCAGCCCTCCCAGCAAGGAGGGTAATTCAGGTCCCAACAAAGCCGCAATCAACAGGTAGGGAATTGTGAAAGAGAGTCCGGCAAAGATGGCAAAGGGCGCTATTTTCAGAGCCGGTTTTATCGATTTCTCTGCGCCGAAAAATCTTGTCATAACCGCTATAGCCATTAAAGGTACAAATGAACCGATAAGGGTGTGAATTCCGGCAGACCACAGGGATAGGGATGAGAGAAACTGATCGGGGTTGATCCCTCCCGCTTCAAAGAGCGAAGTTAACGTGCCTATTGCACCAAAAACGGGAGTTCCAACAGCTCCGAAAGCCACCGGTGTTGAGTTCATAATAAGGGTCACGACTGCAGCCGCCAGAGGGGGAAACCCAAGGACGACCAAAAGCGGCGCGGTAAGAGCCGCCGGAGTACCAAATCCGGCAGCTCCTTCTATAAAAGCACCAAACATCCAGCCGATTATGATTGCCTGAACTCTCCGGTCAGGACTTATGCTCCTGAATCCCTGACTAATGGATGCCATGGCACCTGACTGCTTCAGGGTATTGAGAATAAGAATAGCACCAAAAATGATTATTATTATATCGAGGGCTTTAAACAGCCCGAAGAGTGAGTAACCGGCAATAGAGACCAGATTCATATCCCAAAAAAAGATGGTTACCAGAACGGTCAACACCCAGCCAATTGCCAGTGAAAGTTTTGACCCCTTATTGAATATTGTCATCAATATAATTACTGCCACTATCGGCAGGAAGGCTAATGCTGCGTACATGGGTCTCCTCCTGATGGAACCTGATCTTTCACATTATACTATATCAAAAACATCTTCCGGAAAAGTATGTATTAACAGACCCTGTTGCCGAAATACGGGAACATAGCATATAGTAGAGGTATGATTATTCAGTCTTTTATACAGCTTCTGCCAATCCTCATTCTTGTAGCCGGCGGTTTTCTCTTAACCAGGATATACCATCTTTCACAGGATACGCTGGTAAAGGTAATCGTGGATTTTTTCATGCCAATGTTAATTTTCCATGCACTCTATACCAGTGATATTGGCGGATCCATGGTTCTTGGCCTGGCCGGTGCCGCTAGCCTCATGGTGTTCGTACTGCTCGGGCTTGCTTACCTCTATACCCGAATTGCCGGAATCGAAGCAAAACAGTTTATACCTTCTGTGATTTTTATGAATTCAGGTTTTTTGGGAATTCCGTTGATGAAGCTGTGGGGCGGTATTGCTGCCATGAATATCATAGTCATCTACGATCAGATTCAGACCATATATATCTTCACTCTGGGAATTCTCATTTTAGCAGGAGGGTTCAGCACAAAGGGCTTAAAGGAGATGGTAAAGTCTCCAATTCTCTGGGCTGTTTTTTTGGGTTTCGCATTTCGTTTTTTAGCTATTCCTCTGGCAGGACCTCTATTAATCACCATGGAATTCGGTGGAAATGCAGCCCCCCCTCTTGCAGCTTTGGCCGTGGGTGTCGCTTTGGGAGAGACAAAATTTCATCTCAACCGGCATCTGTTTGCAGCGCTGATTCTACGTATAGCGGGAGGATTTCTCTGTGGGCTGTTAGGTTCATATATATTTGGCCTCACCGGTATAAATCGAACAGTCGTGATAGTCGCTTCGAGCCTGCCAACCGCAGTATTTGCTTCAGTCCTTCCCTTACGATATGGGGTAAAAGCGGACTTCGCAGCCACTATGGTAGTAGTTTCCACCCTTTTGGGAGCGGTTACTATACCACTGGTCTTTTGGCTGGCAAGTTAGTCGGTTACATTAAATTATCCTGTCTTATTTTCAAGGTCTTTATCTCAAATGGATTGAACAAAAGAGGAATCTCCGCCGAATCCTTTCCATCAATTGTATAAGTCAGGGGTACGGGATTCTCCTCCATCAGATTGACCTCTTCTACAGAAGTTACTGATAAAAAAGACGTCAATAGTGCTGAACTCTTTTCCCCATGCGCCTCATACATTCGGATAACTATATCTCCATCGTCTTCTGCTTTTTTCACTGTCTCTATAACAATACCCTCCCCATCAATCTGAAAGAATGAGTACCTGGGGGGAAGCGAGCCGAAATGCATAGCAAAAGGCACCGTTCGAAGAGATTGATTAAGCTCATACCCCCGTTCAACAACTTTTCCGGATGCATAATCTCCCTGATGGGGATAGAGAGCGTAGGTAAAAGATTGTCTGCATAAATCCGAGTAATCCATATCCTTTGCCGATACATCATCTGCATCTGAAGATATTTTTACCCCTGGATACAAGACACTTCTTAGTAAGGTTAATTCCAGAACTGAATCTTTAACCCTATACCCATATTTCCCATTGTTCAGTAAAGCCACCCCATAGTTCCTACACGAAATATCAACCCATTTCTGTGAGGGAATCTCATCTTTTGCAAGATCCCAGGAAGTATTATCATGAGTCGGCCGCTTCACATTCCCAAATTGAATTTCACAATCTGCATAATCAGCTTCAACAGTCAGGGGAAAGGAGGTTTTCACCATCACCCCCGGAGAATTCCAATCAATCTCCGTATGAAAGTTTATTTGTCTGGATCCATGGACAATTTCAATTCGCTGGATTATATGAGATTTACCATAGTGATATTTATGAATAACTGAAGCACAAAATCCTTCAACTTGAGCAGTTGTATGTATGAGATCCGGAGCATCTGCTGTTTGGCTCCGGTAATTTTGTGCAAAATCCCATGGATCTCCCAAATCATTATAGATTGAAAACCGATTAGCCGCTTCACCTGATGGTATAAGTTCCTCATCAAGCTCTTTATCAATTATTGATCGTATTGAACCATCTTCCTGAAAACATATTTTCAAAAGATCATTCTCCAAAGTATCACGGTCTGCTCTCATGTCCGATATATCTATGGATTCTCTCTGTGAACCATCAATAACTGCATACCCCATAGCCGGAAGATTAACGTTAAATTGCTGCCCTTCCCAGGTAATAATAGAGTCCCTGCTCCAAGGCAGAACATTAAAGACAAGAACAGGACTCTTAATTTCGGAAGAATCAATCTTACTGCTCAATGCCAGGGCAGCCCTTTCAATAATAGAGAGAATCTTTTCATGGAGAATCTCATATCTCGCAAGGCTTTCATCATACACCCTCTTTATGGACGAACCGGGAATAATATCATGAAACTGATAGAGCATTACTTCTCTCCAGGTTTCCAACAGATCTTCCGATGGGTAAGATGAAGCTGCCTCGGCAAAAGCTAAAGAGGAGAGTATTTCCGCCTCCCGAAGTGCCATTTCAATCACTCTATTCCATTTTTTGCTGCGTCCCTGTGAAGTATAGGTGCCATGATGAAATTCTAAAAAAAGTTCACCTTTCCACTTGCAGAATTCGGTGGAATCTAATTCCCATTTCTTTATAAAGTCATCCACTCTCTCCTGTTTTACGGGTGAGAGCCCTGCAAAATTCTTTATTCTCAACAGCCGTTCAAGATGTTCTGCACCGGGACCGCCTCCACCATTACCAATACCGTAAACCATTAACGCAGTACCGGAGATCCCTTTATCCAGATAGTTTTTCTCTATTGCAGCAGCAGAGCGAGGAGCAGCAGGGCTATTATAGGTATCTTCCGGAAACATATGCGTAAGAACCGTGCTGCTATCTATTCCCTGCCAGACAAAAGAGTGATGGGGGAATTTATTGATTCTGTTCCAGGAAAGTTTCTGCGTAAAAAAATAGTTCACCCCGGATTTTTTCAATATCTGAGGCATCGCGGCAGAATATCCGAAAACGTCCGGAAGCCAGACATAGGCAGCATCTCTTGAAAATTCTTCTCGGAAAAACCGTTTTCCATAAAGAACCTGCCGGACAAGAGACTCTCCCCCCGTCAGATTTGTATCAGCCTCAACCCACATAGCTCCCTGAAGTTCAATCCTTCCCTCAATTACCTTCTCTTTAATTTTTGTATATAATTCAGGATAATACTCTTTCATCCATAAAAACAGCTGCGGCTGACTTGCCCCGTACACATAATCAGGATACTTCTCTATCAACTCAAGAGCTGTTGAGAAAGTTCTGGCACCTTTCCTGATGGTTTCACGAATCGGCCAGAGCCAGGCAAGATCAAGATGCGAGTGTCCAACAGCACTAATAGAAAGGGAGGAATCTCCACCTCTTTTTTCCATCTCATTCTTCAGCAGCTTTCTCGCCTTCTCCACCGAATAGTCAGTAAATCCTGCATGACTCATGATAATTTCTGAAACTTTAATCAGTGCATTTCGTAACGATGCATATCGGGCAGTTGCCTTATCAAGTACGGTCAGCGCATCAGTGCAGACTTCCAGATCATAATACAGATCCCGGATATTCCTATGACAAAGTGCCGTATGTGCTTCTGCTATACGCCCCTGGCTCTGCAGTTCACCAAACAGATCATTAGCACCAGCATCTGCCCATATTTCAAAGGCTGCTCCCGGTTTGAAACATTCCGGCAATCTATACACCCGTTTCACCGGTTCACCCAAAGAGTAATCAAAAACCGATGATTTTGTGGTTAACCCTCTTACAGGAATTCCATCGTTATCGACTATGCAGAGTTCTCCATTTATATCTATCAGGAGGACAACTTCCTGCTCCCTGCCTGGATTGGGAACAATACCCCTAAAACGGAACCATCCGCAATCAAACAACCCTCCCCAGGAATCGCCGACAGAAAAACTTTTTCTCTCCCCTTTACATCTATCCTTATAACTGTATGGCTCATGTGAAGTCCATACAGCAATCTCCAGTTCTTTCTGAATAGTGTAAACCCGACTTTTTACAAAGGATACTACTGATTTGATTTGTTTATCATTTAGAAACATTTTAAAATTCGGCATTTTCCATCCTTTCTATTCAATGCAATTCACTTCTCTTTTCCCTTACTCCTTGAAAGATCCTTATTACCATATCAAGGGGAAATTGTCGATTTCTGTACAGAATAAACAGAGCAAGAACTCCTTGCATCAAACCAATGAAAAAGAAGAGTATATGGAGGAAACCAACCGACCACAACATGATACACTGGACAATAATCCAGATAACAAGAGAACTGCCCATTACACCCCCGCAATAACCCTGCGAACGAGGTCGTAAGAATATTAGAAGAAGTGTCATAAGATTTCCCAGACCAATAACAGCAAAAAGAATGATTCCGGGAATCAGAAAATCACTGAAAGGAGAAGCTTCCAGTACCTCAACGGGAATACCCATAGGACTTTGAGGATTCAGGATTGCCCCAAGCCCACCGGCCATTGCCCCTATACCCACAAACCCATGCAGTATCTTCAACAATCTGGTTACGACTTTCACACAATCACCTCCGAAGAGAAATGGAATAGCAAAAATTTTCTACTATCAGACATCAGTCTAAAATTCTAATGCTATAAATTTACCACTATAAATAGACTAACTCAATCGGAGAATTAACTTTTCTGTAGAGTAATAGAGCAATAAACAAATCTAAACCCTACTATCCAAGCAAACGGCCCTCACAAGAAACGGGAGAACCCACGGGCTGGAAAAGCAGGGTTTCCATATCTGCGGATCAACTTTGGGGTTTTTATCTATGTAATTTGAAAATATATCTAATCAGTTCTCCTAATATCTTTCATTGCTTCCGAAAATTATTCACCAACCATCTCCATCAGATACACTGAAAAATCAGTACCGGGAATTATTTCAGTCAAATTCGGAAACTCCAGGCTTATTAGGTGCCGCTTTCAACATATTATAGGGCAGCTTTGAGGCTCTCCCTCAGCTTATTATCAACAATCTTGTCAATATTCAGAACCTCTGCTATTCCTGGATATCGTAATACCGTCTGTACGATATCCTGCGGAATTCTGTTGATAATTTCAGGAAAAGATACATGCGTAATCCCGGAAAGATTCTGGAGTTTTTTACGACTTTCCTGCTGTGGAATCTGTCTTGCCTCAGGGTAGCCGCAACCTGCTTCTACGCTGAATATCCGTTCAAAGATGAATGTAAGATTTACATCACCTGCCCACCCATACCCTTGATTTAAAGCAAGAGAGATGCAGTTTCCACCGTTTATTTGGGTAAACAGCCAGCCATCCAGAGAATCCCGGATAAGCCCGCAAAACACCCCTGGGTACTGCATGACAGAATTCAGGAATCCCTGACCTGTCCCGCATCCCCCGACAATAAAATCAGCAGAGTTTGTGTTCAGGAGCAAGGCAGCCATAAACCCGGTATGGATATACTGAAGCTCCGGCAGCCTGCCCTTGCTTTTCATACCGCAATTCAGAATCTGGTGTTCATTCTTTCTATCACTCTCCGTAAGAGTACGAATGATATCCTGGTTTTTGTCAGCTGCACTTGTCTCATTTATTACTGCAATTCTCATATTTTTTTCCTTATAACCTGCTCTACAGCCCCGGCAATATTCTCCACATTCATACCATATTGCGTAAATAACTCTTCGTTCTCCCCGGATTCCAAAAAGATGTCCTGGAAACCCAGCTTTGTCACCCTACAGGGACAGCACTCAGCAACCGCTGAAGAGACGGCTTCTCCCAGCCCTCCTACAACACTATGGTTTTCCACAGTTATAATATGGCCAAAATTCAGGGCCGCATACTTAACAATCTCTATATCCAGTGGTTTTACCGTACCCATATGTATTACAGTTACCCCAATTCCTTTATGTTTCTTCAAATTTTCAGCAGCCTGAAGTGCTTTCGGAGTCATCATTCCTGTCGAGATAATTACTGCATCACTTCCTTCATGAATGGTTTTTGCCTTGCCTATGGTAAAAGTCTCATTCTCCCCAAATATTACCGGAACCGGACACCGGACAGTTCGCAGGTATACAGGTCCGTCCATTCGAACAGCAGCCATCACTGCCAGTCTTGTCTCAACCGGATCTGCGGGCACCAGGATCGGCATACCCGGTACTGCACGCATTACAGCAATATCCTCGATTGCCGAATGTGTAGCCCCGGCCCTTCCCGTCGGAAGCCCGCCATATGCCCCATTGAGTTTTACGTTCGCATGAGGATAGGCTACTGTATTCCGAACCTGATCCCCTGCACGTTTACTCAGGAAAACAGCAAATGTTGAGACAAAGGGTATCCATCCCTGGGTTGAAAGTCCTGCAGCAACACCAACCATATTAGCCTCGGCAATTCCCATCTGGTAGAATCGGTTTGGAAATGCATCGCGAAAAAGAGCTGTTTGTGTGGATGCACCAACATCAGCATCAAGAACTACCAGTTCAGGGATTTCCTGTCCAAGCTCTACAAGAGTTTGCCCAAAAACAAGCCGGGGAGCTATCATATCTCCAAGTTTCATACCAATCATTAAACTCCCCCATTCCTATCCTGAATTCCAAGTTCTGCAAGAGCCTCTGCAAACTCCTTTACATTAGGGGCTTTACCATGCCATGTGTGCGTTCCTTCCATAAAACTGACACCTTTGCCTTTAACGGTATGTGCAATGATCACAACAGGACCATGTTCACTTAATTTTACAGCTTGTTCCTGAGCTGCTGTTACAGATTCCATATCATTCCCCATACAGGAAAGCACTTGCCAATTGAAGGCTTCCCACTTATCCTGCAGCGGCTCGAGATCCAGGGTTTCTGCTGTTCCTGCAGTAAGCTGAAATTTATTATAGTCAATAATCGCAATCAGCCTTTTCACTTTTCTTGTCCCTGCATACATAGCAGCTTCCCAAACCTGTCCTTCCTGCAGCTCACCATCCCCCATAAGCACAAAAGTACAAAATTTTCTCCCTGCAGCAGCCCCTCCTCGTGCCATACCGATACCGATTGACAAGCCCTGGCCAAGCGAGCCGCTTGAGTAATCGACACCGGGGCATTTATGCATATCAGGGTGTGCCTGCAGTCTGGTTCCGCGCTGATCGAATGTAGTCAGCTCTTCTTCCGGAAAGAACCCCCGCAGTGCAAGCGCTGAGTAAAATCCAGGAGTAGCATGTCCTTTTGAGAGAATAAACCTGTCACGTTCCTTCATACCCGGGTACTTTGGATCTATATTCATAACCCGGAAGTAGAGGGCGATAAGAATCTCCACCATCGAGAGCGATCCACCAGTATGGCCAACTCCTGCGGTATGCGTTGTGCGGAGTATTAAATACCGCATCTGTTTCGCCAAAAGCTCAAGTTCCCTAATATCCGGTAGTGATTTATCTTCTTCAACCACTACAGGATTCTCCCCATGGTTTTTAGCTCTTCAATTGTAAGCCCCTTCCGGTTCCTGGCCTCAAGGACTTCACGATCATGCCGCTCTTTTGCGTATGCATCCGGGTCGTCCTGGTCAAGCTCATCAATAAACACTTCACGGCGTTCCTGGGAAGACTTAATTATAGACAGGGCTATTTTCAGTATTCCGCGAGCCTCTTCACCGGTAAGAAGGGGTGCTTCCCGTCCCTGTATTGCGCTGATAAAGTTTAGTGTGGCATTCTTGAAACTGGTTCCCCAGTCTGAATCAATATCTTCATAATGAACCCAGCGGGTTCCGTTAAACAAGCTGAGCGGTGGTCCGGAACGGAGATTACCGGTACAGCGGTTCACTAAGATTATCCCTTTTGATCCGGTTATCTCAAACCATTCATCATTTGCATAATAGTTTGAGGGCATATGCATGTCCCAGCAATGGGTATAGTCACAGCTCCCGTATCTGGTACTATTTTTATATTTCCAGATAATATTGGCAGGGCAGTCCACGATGCCGTCTGAAGAGTCTATCCATGCAGATACCCGATCAATTTCTCCAAGAAGGTACCATGCCACACACCACATGTGATGTCCATGATCAAATGTCTGCATTCCCCGGCCCTCAACGTTTTCCTGCATCCGCCACTCCCAGGTTCTGGGATCAATCTCCCAACCGCCTGAGGAACCACTGATGAATTTTATCCTCATATTTATCGGTTCTCCGATAGCTCCACTCTCTATGAGTTCTTTTGCTTTTCGGAGAGGCGGGTAAAAAATATAGTTTTCTATTACTTTATAGACCTTATCAAGGTTTTTCACAGCCGCCAGCATACGGTTGGCACTTGGCAGGTCTATGGTCATCGGCTTCTGTATCATAATATGTTTTTTCGCTTCCGCTGCTTCAATCACCATGTGCTCATGAAGTTTCTGGGGAGTCAGTATTTCCACGGCATCAATATTTGGATCCGCAAGCATTTCATGGTAATCCTGGTAAAATTTCTCAGCTCCCCACTCAGCTTTTTTTGCCAGCCCCGTTTCAACAGTCCGGGTGGATACCCCGTAAATCCGTGCCTCCTTGTTGTTCAGATACCCCAGTGCATGGAGATCTGATATTCTTCCAAGTCCGATTATTCCAACATTAATTTTTTCCATGATTTACAACCCTATCCTATGTTTTTCTTTCTGCACTGATTCGCACCAGTTTCCGACATTCCAGTTACCGAATACACCGAGACCCCCAAATTCATTGGAGCCAGAGTATACAGGAAGATGGATGAGAGATAATCCCTGATACTGATATGCTGTTTCCAAAATTTCTTTCAGTTCAGCGGGGGATTCTCCCCCATATAAGCCCAACACTCCTTCAAATGAACCAGCTAATTGTACATAATCAACGGCAACCTGATCGCTGGTGGCAAAGGATTGCCCGTATTGTGCCGTCTGCAGTCCGGATATGGCCGCCATTCGACGATTATCGAATAATACAATCATCCCCCTAACCCCGTATTGAACTGCATCAAGCAGAATTTGGGGGTTCATCATAAAACTGCCGTCTCCTGTGAAAGCGATGCTGTATTCCGGTTGATCCGCAATCCCGGAGGCTAACAGGGCCGATACAGCATATCCCATATAAGATGATCCGCTGTCATTAAATGTCTGTCGGGGTTTTGTATCCTGCAGGGCCTGAAACCCATTTGCCTGAACATCACCAGCATCAAATATTTTGGCTGCATCCTTTTGGTCAGCAAAATCAATTACCTGTCTCAGTGCTGCAGGTTGAGTTAGTACGGGTTTCCCCCACACTTCATCAAAAAGAACAGGATTATCCCACCGCAGCTGTTTATATGCCAGCCATTCGTCCTTTTTCCCGACGCAGGATTTCTGCCATGCAGTTTTCCGGGTTTTAAGATCAATTTGTTCCCTTGAATTCACAGACAGCTCCAGATTCAACTGCCGAAGGACATACTCACAGTCCCCAAGCAGGGGAAGGGTACGGTTGTATTGTAGAGCATCTTCAAGTTGTGTATTTATACTGATAACTTGGTTAACCTTTTTCCATACTGTCCCGGAAGAGTCCCACTGACACACTCCGCGTGCACCAATGGTAATCAGCAGTTCACACTGCTCCATGGCAAAGTTTCCTGAGATAGATCCTTTAGATCCGCCGACAGTCATATTGCGGGCATGATCATGGGAAATCAGACCGGGAACCTGCGGTCCATGAACATAAACTGCGCCGGATAGTTCCAAAAATTTCATCAATATTTCCGGATCCAGATTCCGAGCGCCACCGCCAGCCTTCACCGTAATTTTTGCATTATTCCGGATCATTTCCGCCGCTTTCCTGAACTGCCCGGTTTCAGCTGTAATGGTCACCGGCAAATGGGCTGCAGAGGGAAGCTCAGCAAGGTTACAGTCACCTATCACTGCTCCTTGAACGTTCATGGGAAGAAGAAGAAAGCAGGGGTTTTCTTTCTGGGAACTGAATACCGAAGAGTATCCTCTCTTCAGGGCGGTAAAGATTGATTCCGGTGTGCCGATGGAATAACTGGTACCCATAACCGAAGTTATCTGCAGGAATTGATCCTGCCCCCTTCCGGGTATCTGCTGCATGTTGGGTCCCTCGTTATGGGTTGTCTCGTCCCCAAAGATATAATAGACACCCAAACCGTTTGATGCCGATACCAGGGATGCAGCAAAAGCCTGCAGAGCCCCTGGACCGATTGAGGTTATTACAGCCGCCCGCTCATTGTACTGCCAGCGCAGCTGTACTGCCGCATGGGAAGCTTCAATTTCATTCCTTACGTTAAAAACTTTAACCAGTCCTTCTTCCTGGTAAACGCGCAGAACTTCCGCCACATCAGTTGAACCATGGCCAAAAATCCCAATATATTTTGATACTCCCTGATTCAAAAGACCAAGTACAAGGGCTTCGCTAACAGTAATATCCTGAAATTGTTCAAGCCCCCCCCTCTGCAATGCATTCCAGAGGGTCCCGGCAATTTTCACTGACCTTGCACGTTCTTTTCTATCTTCTATTACACTACACATTTATTTCCTCTTTCGCCTGGCTAATCTTCTGCAAAAACGCCTTTTAAGGCACTTCCGCAGGTTTTTTATTCCTTAACTGCTCCCATGGAAAGACCATGGATAAAATGCTTCTGCATAAAGATAAAAAGCAGCAGTGTGGGAATTGTCGCAATGAGCGCCCCGGCTGCCTGATTCCCCCATGCCAGCCCATACTGTCCACGCAGCTGCAGTATCCCCATTTGTATTGTCATTTTGTGTTCTGATTTCACCAGGATCAACGGCCAGAGAAAATCATTCCATATCCAGGTAAACTGAAGGATCAACAAAGCAGTCAAAGATGGTCTGGATAATGGAAGCATGATCTTGAACAATACCTGCCAGTCGTTACACCCGTCGAGCATGGCAGACTGGCGAAGTGAAGACGGGACATCTCTAAAGAAGTTGGTCATCATTAGTGTACAGATTGGCAGACCAAATCCTACATGTACCAGCACAAGTGAAAATACGGTATCGAGTAGGTTCATACTGTTAAACAACCTGAATAGTGGAATAAGTACAATCTGGGGCGGGAAGAACATTCCGGCAACGATAAAAATATAGATGAGGGTATCCCCTTTAAATCCAATTTTCCCGAAGGCATATCCGGTTAGGGATCCCAGGAAAATGGAGATAATCGTTGCTGATATCGTTACAATTACGGTATTCAGCAGGAACTTCTGGATTTTCCCGCCCTCCCAGACTGTCACAAAGTTCTCCAGGGTGGGATTTGATGGAAAACTCCAGAATCCTTCTTTTATGATATCCTTATTCACCCTGAATGCTGTGGTGAACGAACCGTAGATTGGAATAAAAAAGAGGATACAAATAAATATTACCAAGATAAGAATTAGGATAGATGCCGATCTGGATCGCTCCCGTCTGCTGTAACCGGCACCTGCACCCCCAACAGCCAGTTCTTTTTCAAGCTTAAGCATTAGTGCCCTCCTTCATGATTGACCGGAAGTAGAAGAAGACGACTATGAACACAATGAAGAAGAGGACGCTGGCAACAGCGCTTCCATACCCCATTCGGTAGTTCCAGAACGACTCCCGGTACATGAGGGTTGTCAATACTTCGGAGCTTCTAAAAGGACCACCTTTTGTCGTTATATAGACAAGGTCAAAGCTTTTTAGGGAGTTAATTACGGTTAGGGAGACCACAACAACTGTAGAATTTTTCAACTGAGGAAGAACCACATGGAAGAATATCTGTCGGGCATTTGCCCCATCAATTCTGGCGGCCTCAACCAGATCCTGACGCACACCGCTCAATCCTGCCAGATAAAGGATCATGCAAAGTCCGGTATGCTGCCATGAAGCTGCTGCGATTACCGCCAGCAGAGCAGTTTCTTTCTGGGCAAGCCAAGCGAAATTCCAATCCGGATTCCCCAGAAACCTGATGACGATATTCAGAATTCCCAATCTTGGTTCATAGATAAAATTCCAGATCATACCAATTATGACATATGAGAATATCATAGGAAGGTAGATGACTGATTTAAAGAATGTAGCCCCGGGAACCCCCTTGTCCAGTAACACTGCCAGCAGCAGCCCAAGTGTTGTAGGGACAAGCAGGAAAACCAGTACCCAGATCACATTGTGAAGTATTGCCCCACGGAAGTTGGGGTCAGTAAAGACTCCCTTGTAGTTTTGCAGGCCGATAAAATCAAATTCCGGAGACAACCCGTTCCAGTTTGTCATACTGAGATACAGCGACTGGAAAAAAGGCAGAATAATTATTAACAAATAAATCAGAAGAGGCAGTAATAAAAACTGCCATGCTGTATTTTTCTGTACCATATACTCACTTCTGTTTTGGATTTAGGAGATACCTTTTTGTAGATCCTCCCATGTTCTCAGTATTACCGATATTCAGAGGACTTCAACATAAAGTTTCTGTTTCTCATAGTTACCGGAAGATGGTTCTCCCGGTTGCTGTATTAAAGAAATCTTAGATTCCGGGATCCTGCACGAGAGCAGGATCCCGGTTTTCGATCCTCTTATCCTTATCTTACAAATTCCCCCAGGCTGCCCTGGCTCCTGTTTCAGTCTCTTTAAGTATCCGTATGTATTCATCAGGGTTGTCTAAAAACTCAGTAAAGGCGTCAAGACCAACATCAGCTACTGGCGGCGGTGTTGCAAGGTCATAGTTAAATGCCCAATTTGGAACAACTCCGCAATATTCCTTGATTTTCGTCTGCAGGACGTTGTACATGGAATCAGGTACGTTTATATTCGGTGCAAGGGCACCTGTTCCGGTGTTGAAAGCGATCATCGGTTCTGTTTGAGCCATCTCTACCAGTGCCATTTTTGCAGCTTCAAGGTTTCGTGCATCTTTTGCCACTACTACTCCATCAAATGGACCTACAGCACTATCGGGAACTGTTGGGTCTACAACCGGGAATGGGAAGAAATCATAATCTTCACCAGGTTTCCAGCCAATCTGGTCATCAAGCTGCATTATCCAGCTTCCCATAAGTGTCATAGCAGCTTCACCTGTCCCAACAAGAACTGATGCCTCGGCGTAATCGTATGCATTGGGATTGGGATAGAAATAATCAAGATCGATAAGTTCTTTCCATATTTCAAATGCTTTTGCAACTTCAGGATCTGAATAAGAAGCTTCTCCTGCCATCAGGGATGCCCGATATTCCGGTCCTGCTGTCCTTAACAACGGGTAATCGAGCCAAAACTGAGCCGGCCATCTTTCTTTTGATCCTAATGCAATCGGCGCTACACCAATTGCCTTGATTTTCTCACATGCAACAAGAAATTCATCCCATGTTTGTGGAACACTGGCCACTCCGGCTCTCTTAAATACTTCTTTATTGTAAAAGAACGCAACATAGTGCTGTGTGAGTGGGAGAAAGTATTTATGTCCATTGTAGGTTGCAGCTGATTGTACAGCTTCTGAGAAAAGTTCAGACACTCCATAATCCTCATACACGTCATCAATCGGGGCAAGCCGGTCTGCATCCACAATAAACTGTACTCTGGCCCCTGCCCAGTAGGAGAAGAGGTCGGGGGGATTCCCGCCGGAGAGCATGACCAGAATACTTGTCTTAAATGCCTCGTGATCCACTGGTGTATGCGTTAAGTTGTACTGCGGGTTTTCCTCATTAAAGGTTGATACGAGATCGTCCATCCCGCCTGATAGGGTCCCGGAAAAGTAGTGAAAAAAAGTTACTTTTTCAGGTTCCGTTTTTCCCTGATCTGCTTCAGCACCTGCAAACAGGGCTGCTGTACAGAACAGTAAGAGAACTGCTGCGGAAAGCAGCATTCGTACAGTGTTTTTCATCGTTACCTCCATATAACATTATCGTTAATGTTTAATTATATGATCCATTTCAATTATTTGTCAAGATTTATTTTAAAAAACAGTACAAAGCTAATATTTATCGAAAATTGCGTGTTTTTCAGGAAGTTTCTCTGATAACATTGACGAAATATAACTGTAACGTTAATGTATATGTCAGGAACAGTAATTGCTTGATTCATATATTTTTACTATAATGGTTTCTATTCTTAAGTAAGATCTGTTTTAAGGATAAGTTCAAATTCAGGAGTTGCGGGATGCCGTATATCAGGTTAATAGACATCGCTGAAAAAGCTAACGTTTCCATTAATACTGTTAGCAGGGCATTGAAAAACCGTTCTGATATCAGCGAGGTTACCAAACAGCGTATACGCAGCATTGCCTCAGAACTCGGTTATATCCCTAACGTAAGTGCATCCCGCCTGCGTTCAAAAGAGAATAAAATGATCGGTGTGCTGATCACACACCTGGATAACGGGTTTTACACCCGAATTCTGCAGGGGATAAGTGATGCTTTTGACGATAAGGGCTATATGATAATTGCACTTAGCAGCGGAGAAAACCTGGAAACGGAGGCGTCTCTTCTAAAAACCCTCGTTTCCAACCGGGTTGCAGGAACAATAATTGTACCTTCCCAGGACCTGAACAACACACTTGATTACGACCACCTCGGGGTTCCCCATATTACAATAGTGCGAAAGGGAAACCGCAATACGCGAAGTTTTTTTATAACCGATTCTTATGAGAGCGGCACTATAGCAGCTAATCATTTCATAGTTTCCGGCTGTTTAAATCCCGCCTATTTGGGGTTCGACATGCCGGTATCCTGTAACAGGGATCGTCTTTCCGGATACCGTGAGGGGATGTATGCATCAGGAATAACATTGCGGAAAAACAGAATCATCTCCTGTCCTGCAACTCCTCAGCATGCGTATGAAACTACAAAAAAACTGCTATCTCTAGACAAATCTATAGATTCAATTTTTGTCTATAACGATCTTATGGCATTGGGAGTTTTAAGGGCTCTTCATGACATGGGAATTAAGGCAAAAAATGATATTAGGGTACTCGGTCATGATGATATTGCGGACTCAAAATTCTATACCCCTGCCCTCTCCACTATCAGCGTCCCAAAGTATAGACTGGGATATGATAGTGCAATAGAGTTGATCGGGTTAATTGAGAATAGCGACACCCCGGAGAGGACTGTTATATACCGACCTGTACTGGTAGAAAGGGAAACGTAGTAAATAAATAGACAAACAATCCATGCTGCGTTCGAAAGTGTTTGAAATTTTACCAACTGATGACTCCTATACTGTTGGCAATAGTCACCAGCTTCAAAAGTTAACATCTTAGAAAAAATCGTGGTATAGTTATTTATGAAAATAGTTCCTGTAACAAATCGTAAAACTATGAAAGCCTTTGTTAACTTTCCCCGAACCCTCTATCGGGATGATCCTTACTGGGTACCTCCTATGTGGGGAGAAGAACGGCACGCCTATGATGGAAAGACAAATGTGATGCTCAGGGATAATGATTACCTGCTGTTACTGGTTTATGATCAGGAAAAACTGCTGGGCAGATCTCTCGTATATATCGATGCAAGTTTCAACCGCTATTATAAATCGGCCACAGGCTTTTTCGGGGCTTTTGAATGTGTCAACAACCAGGAAGCTGCCAACCTGCTGCTTTCCACATCCACGCACTGGCTGCAGGAAAGGGGAATGACTTCGATGCGGGGTCCTATCCACCCTATCGCCGAAAGTTGGGGATTTCTCCTGAAAGGGTATGAATCAATGCCGGTCCTAATGGCATCCTATAACCCGCCCTACTACCATGAACTTATGGAGCATTTTGGTCTTGAAAAAGTGAAGGATTTATTGGCGTATGAAGCCGATATCAATGCCGGTTATCAGGTTCCGGAGCGGATTGGGCGGTTCACTCAACGATTATTGGAACGTCATCCTGAACTTTCAGTAAGAAAAATCGATAGAAAGAACCTTATGACCGATGCTGAACATATATGGAAAATCACCAATACCGCATTAAGTGATAATTGGGGCTATGTTCCGGTGGACGAGTTTGTGATGCAGGATATGGTACGCAGATTGAAAGTCATCCTTGATCCGGATGCTATTTGGTTCGTACAGGATAAGGGTGTACCAGTAGGGTTTGCACTCGGATTTCCTGATCCTAACCCGATCATACACGCCATTAAGGGAAAGCTGTTTCCCACAGGATTTTTACATCTTTTACTGGGGAAAAAAGGTCTTCGAAGATATCGTTTATTTGCATTGGGAGTTCTGCCGCAATATCACGGACTCAGTCTCGACGTCCTGCTCTACAAGAATCTATACGATGCACTCATAAAAAAACAGTTTCTGCTTGAAGCTAACTACATTCTGGAAGATAACTGGAAAATCCGTAATGCACTTGAAAAACTGGATTTGGTTCGCACAAAAGAGTATCGGGTGTATGAGATGAGTATATAAATAAGTACGTGTTCCCTGCAAAGCTGCTGCATCCAGTAATTGTTTTTTCCATAAAGTTATCTGGTAGTAAAGAACAATGTTTGGTAAATGATTTTATTGTATTGCACTGATTGAAATTATCTCTCAATTGTGATTTATACTATAGCCATGAAAAGTTATAGAGTAAGTCAATGGCAATACTAAAAAAGCAAAATACATATATAATTCTCCCCGGAGAGCCTTTGCCCTTCGGTGCAACACTTCTAAATAATGGAGTAAATTTCGCCGTATTCAGCCGAAACGCCACATCTGTGACTCTTCTGCTGTTTGAGAAAGCGGAAAACAACATCCCTTTTGCAGAATTGGTACTCGATCCTATTCAAAATAAAACAGGAGATGTATGGCATATACGAGTTGAAGGGATTGAAGAAGGTACCTCTTATCTCTATAGAGTGGATGGTCCCTATGAACCTGAAAAAGGTCACAGGTTTAACCGATACAAAGTATTATTGGATCCATTTGCCAAGGCTTTAACAGCCTCTTATATCTGGGATTTGAGTAAATCCAGAGGTTATGACTGGAATTCTCCCAATAAAGATCTATCATTCAGTGAATATGATGATATTAAGAATATGCCTAAATCTATAGTCATTTCAGATGATTTCGATTGGCAGGGAGACCGTCCTCTCAACTTTCCTCTAAGGCACAGTATAATTTATGAAATTCATGTTTGCGGTCTTACAAGGCATAATTCATCCGGAGTAAAACATCCGGGAACATTTAAAGGTGTTATTGAAATGATCCCCTACTTTAAAGAACTGGGGATAACAAGTCTTGAACTCCTGCCAATTTTTGAATTTGATCTTTACAGTAGTAAAAGGATAAATCCTTTAACTGGTGAACTGCTTGAGAACTACTGGGGATATGATCCCATCTCCTTCTTTGCACCAAAGGGACGATACTCCAGTTCCGGAGATGATGGGAATCAGGTGAAAGAATTCAAAGAAATGGTCAGAGAGCTCCACAAAGCCGGAATTGAAGTTATTCTTGATGTCGTTTTTAACCATACTGGAGAAGGAAATGAACTGGGACCGACCCTATCATTCCGTGGATGGGATAATAAGCTATACTATATTTTATCAGATGATAAACGATTCTATAGGAATTATTCCGGCTGTGGGAATACCCTTAACTGCAACCATCCTATTGTTCGTTCTCTTATCAGAAGCTGCCTCCATTACTGGGTAATTGAGATGCATGTCGATGGTTTTCGTTTTGATCTTGGATCAATCCTTGGAAGAGACCAGGAGGGAAACCTAATGGAAAACCCTCCAATACTTGAAGGGATTGCTGAAGATCCTGTTTTAAGAAATACAAAAATAATTGCAGAAGCATGGGATGCCGGTGGAGCCTATCAGGTAGGTTCTTTTCCAGGCGGGCGATGGGCTGAATGGAATGACCGGTTTCGTGATGATGTACGAAGTTTTTGGCGTGGGGATGAGGGAATGGTTCATGTCCTGGCTACAAGGTTAACGGGAAGCTCTGATCTTTACTTCGAAAACGGAAGAAAACCTTTTCACAGCATTAATTTTATCACATCTCATGATGGTTTCACCCTTTATGATCTGGTTAGCTATAATCAAAAACATAATGAAGCAAATGGTGAAGATAACCGTGATGGAAAAGATAATAATCTCAGTTATAACCATGGTGAGGAGGGTGTCAGCCATAATTCTCAGATTCTCGCTCTTCGTCGTCGTCAGGTTAAAAATTTAATGACAACACTAATGTTATCACTGGGAACACCAATGATACTCGGTGGAGATGAGTTTCTTAGAACTCAGGGTGGAAATAACAATGCCTATTGTCAAAATAATGAAGTTTCCTGGTATAACTGGGATCTTAAAACAGAAAATGTTGAGAATTTTACATTTTTAAAAAAGCTAATTGATTTCAGAAAGAGGCATCCCGCTTTTTACAGATCGGAATTCTATCTGGGAAAAGACACAAATTTAAATACAATTCCCGATATTACCTGGTATAACAGAGACGGAAATATGTCGGATTGGGAGAATATGGATCATTGTCTTGCCTATAGACTGGATGGGTCCGAAGTAGAAAAAAACGAGGATGTTGATGACAATAGTTTTTATCTTATGTTCAATGGCAGTAAGAATGATCAAACCTTTCGGATTTGTTCTCCCCCTAAAGGAACATCCTGGTTCAGAGCAATAGACACTGCCTTAGCTGGAGAGAAAGATATCCCCTTATATGGAAATGAAGAATATCTGAAAAAACAGGAGGAATATGTTGTCAGTGGTAAGTCCATAGTTGTTCTGTTATCAATACAGCAATAAATTAACCAGGTATAAAAGGTTCTGTTGCAGCACTTTAGCAGCACTATAATTAGAGATAATAAAATTTATATTTGACAACGTTGTAATTATTTGTATAAGGACTATAACGTTTTACACTTTGTGAGGATATAACCTTCCCAATTACCGGGCAGCCCTCAATTATTCCTACCTGACGTGAGCCTTCAACAATTAGCACTAAGTATCAGCCCTTATCCTCTTCTTAGAACAGTATCCGGGCATGAAATAAATTCACAAGAATAAAACTGATAAGTCCTAAAGAGAGTGCGGCTATCAATCCCACCAGCAATGGCTTAAACCCCAGCCTCTTCAATTTTGCAAGCTGTGTATTCAAGCTGACAGATGCCACAGCTACAGCAATAATATAGGTTGCTGCTTCCTTGATCGTTTGGTGCACGGTTACCCACAATTCGCTCTCTACAAAGACAATATCACCCAAAGTTCGTACTCCACCCATAAGTAAATATCCAATTACGAAAAGAGGAATAAGTGTTGTCTTTTTACGCTGCTCCACCCCACCTGATTTGTTTTTGTAGATCAATCCGAGCAGTGGAATAATTGCTATCATGAAGGTATTTCTTACTAATTTTGTGGTTATCGCTATATCAGCTCCTGTTAACCCACTCTCGGCAGCCCTCTCCCAAAGTTGGTTATAGATCAAACTGGCAGCGGTCACCTGTGATGTGTCATGTATACTCGTTCCCAGAAAAAATCCGGCCTGATATACATCAAAATGCAGTACAAGCTCAACGAGGAAGGGATAAAAGGCTGTAGCCAGCAGCCCAAAAATTGTGATAACCCCTACTGCATAGGCAGTCTCTTCTTCCGTAGCCCCGATTGCAGGGGATGTTGCAATAATAGCACTGACCCCGCAGATGCTTGTCCCTGCTGCTATTAGCATGCCCAATCTGCTGTTCACCTTCAACAGACGGCTTAATCCATAAACAATTAACAATGCGCCGGCAATGCAGACAAAGACCAGCCCTACCGCCACAACCCCGATTTTCAGCACACTTCCAAGGCTCAGTCGTATACCCATCAGGATAATCCCTAATCGTAAAACTCTCTTAATCCCAAAACCAATTCCGGGTCTCATTATTTCCGGTAGGGGGATAAGGTTTCGTATAAGCAGTCCAATAACAATGGTTACCAGCATCGGGCTTACCGGGTTTTTTTCAAACGGAAGAATCTTTCCCAGTATTTCTGAGATAAAGAGTGAGATCAGCATTACCCCTATTGAGAGTAATAATCCGGGGAGTATTTTTATCCAGCTGTTTGCCGCCGACTTTGTTACATCTTCTTCTGGGTTTATTTTGATTTTACTTTCCTTTATCCGGAAATCATAATAGAGATATAGTTTTAATGTGCATGCAGCGCAAAAACCAGAACAGATGCTTCCCTGGAGGATAAGATCACATAGAAACAGAGAGCAATCACCCATGCTTTTTTGCTCATTTCTACACCCACCTCTTTGTACGTTGCCAAATACTTCAGATTCCTATGTTTCAGCTATAGTTTCTTAAACTATACCTGACTGTGCACTTACTTGCAATCGGGATTTCGTGCCAGACACGTTTTCCACAACATCATCTTGATGGAATCCTAAAATCCCTGTAGGGTGTGCCCATGACAATACCATATGAAATAAATCCCTTTCAGGGAGCCCTCATCAATACAGAAATTCTTACTGAAATGAGCGATCAATTCCACATTCAACTGAAACAAACTCTGGAGGAGCTGCAATTCCAAGGACTCCAGCTGGCATGGCTTTTTCTGCCTTTGAACCGTGCGGATCTGGTAGCCCCGGCAGTCAACCTCGGTTTCAACTACCATCATGCGGATGAAACCGGATTACAGTTAGTCTTAAAGCTGCATCCTGAAGCCTATGTCCCAGGATACGCCACCCATTATATCGGAGCCGGTGGTGTTGTGATTGATGATCAGAACCGTATTTTAGTTATCCAGGAACGCTATCATACCCGAAAGCATTTCAAGCTGCCCGGAGGAGCCCTTGATCCCGGTGAACACATTGCATCCGGTGTTGTCCGGGAAGTCCTCGAAGAGACCGGAATCCGCACGGAATTTATCTCTTTGAACTGCTTCCGGCACTGGCATGGTTACCGGCATGGAAAATCAGATATTTATTTTGTCTGCCGGCTGAAGCCTCTCAGCTCTGAAATTACCATGGATCCAAAAGAAATTTCTAAGGCGATCTGGATGCCTGTTAAAGAGTATCTGGCCCATCCTGATACTCACCCATTTAACCGTAAAATTGTACATACAACACTGACAACCCGGGGATTAAAGATCGAAGATATAGCGGACTACGGAAACCTTGATACCCACGAACTATTGTTTTAGTCTCTTGTAAGCATTGCTTCGGTACCAAGCCCCTTTTTCAAACCGATAGTCTCGACTTTCTACATGCCAAATTCTATACTTACCTGTTCGGAGGCAACATCAATGAGCACTGTTCAAATAATCAGCGGTATTCTCTTAGTAATAATTGTGATCATTCTTCTTGTCAGGTATTACAGTAAAAAAAACGAACAGAAGCACTAACTGCGTTTACTGACTCTCAACATTTTAACTTCTCGAAAAAACCGGACGAAACATTCCTTCCATCACTCTCTTCAATTACAGATACACTACAGGCGGAGGGAAAAACTCACACACCTGGAACCAAACAGTATCTATTAAAGGGTGATGATGGACAGGCTGTCCGAAAGCTCTTTACAGAAAGAACTCTTACCTATTTTGATGAACAAAAGGGCTTGTGTGCGGAAGGTGATGGAGACAGACTTCTGTTTTACCGAAGCAGCAAGAAGGTATCCCCTAAGAATATTCAATTGTTTCTTGATAAAGGGTTAGCGGTTTTTAATCTTTTTAAAATCTATACTCACCCGTAAAAACTTTAGAAAAGATCTATACTTTCGTTGTATTATATAGAAAAAAATAACTACAACTTTACGAATAGGTTCTGGTTTAAGGTATATAAGCAGTAACACCCCAAGAGTCACGATAAAAGCTCCGGCTCCCCAAATAGCAGCTATCAAAAATGGTCTTTGTATAGGTTGTCTCAATATTGGTTCTTCGATTGATTCGAGTTCAATTAGTTGAGGTGGTTCAGCTTGTTGATCCCGGGGCTCCTCAATTTTCAACTCTTCTTTTACTTGGGGAAGTGTTATTGAAACAATAGGATCTTTCATCACCTCTTCGTGAGAAGTTGAAGCTTCTTCATTGTCTTCAGATTGTGAAATTACAGGCTCTAACTCATCAGCTGTTTTTATTTCAGGGGAAGATTCTTTTACTTCTGGTTCTATCGTTTCATCAAGGTTAACTACGATCTCGCTCATATCGTTCTGATCCATACTAGAAGTTACAGGGATTTCATCCAAAATTAGAGATTCAACATTTTCCGCTTCTGCCTCTTTCGATTTATCTGGTTCAGATTTTTCACTACTCTCATCCATAGTCACTACTATGTCAGCTGTTTCGGTATTTTCGCTACTCTTACTCGCAGTAGATTCAGTAGATTCAGTAGGTTCAGTAGATTCAGTAGGTTCAGTAGGTTCAGTAGGGGAAGACTCTTCAGGTTCCTCTACGAGAATTTCATTCACTGCTTCAGAACTGGTTGCTTCAGGTTCATTTGAAGCGGTTTCAATATCTTCTTCAGGTTCTAAAGCTTCACCAAGATCATTTTTCTCTGGAATAGTACTATTTGATTCTGCAGTGTCACTTTCCGGCAAGTTTTTCATTTCCTCTTCAGATTGATCTGACACCAGGGCAACATCTTCAATTACCTCTTGCACCACCTGCTCTTCTTCTTGAGAAACAGCAACTTCGAGAGACTCATTATCATCAAGTGGTATTTCTTCATCAATATTAGGCTGTATTTCAATGCTGCTTTCAATAAAAGGCTCCTCTTGCAACGGGCGGGAAGGAGTACTTTCCGGAATTTCTTCTACAGAAACCTCTATCGGTATATCGTCATTATTTGTGTTAATTTCTTCTGTAATTACCAACTCATTCTCAACAGGCGAAATCACAGCATCGGTATTTAGTGTTTCCTGTTCATTACTGGGTGCTGTAATCGGGGTATCATTTTGTTCTATTGGCTCAAAAATCAACGATGGTGTTGCACACGCTGTTACTAGAATGAGTACAATCACTAATAATAAAAAGCCGATCTTTCTCATTAGGTTTTCCCTGAAAGTTCTCTTGCTTTTGAATCATTTGAGATACTATTTACTTGTATCTATAGCTTCCGTCACTCTACAACCAGAAGCTTTTCCATTCTAATCTATAACTATATTATCATAAAAATAAAGAGTTTGTAAGAAAGATTAACACCTTTCCTTTTTGGCCCCAGAGGAACAGGAAAATCAACATGGCTGAAAAAAAACTATACCGACTCAGTTTATATTGATCTATTAGACGATAATATGTATCGAAAACTGCTGGCCAGACCTGAATCTCTGAATGATATCGTTATAGGCCATAAAAATGAAAAAATTGTAATAATTGATAAAATCCAAAGAGTTCCGGAATTATTAAGTGTTGTTCATAAATTAATTGAAGAATACAAAACACTTCAGTTAATTCTCACCGGATCCAGTTCCAGAAAACTAAAACGTGCAGGTGTTGATCTGCTTGGCGGCAGAGCAATTCTAAATAAAATGTACCCTTTTACTGCTGCAGAACTGGGAAGCAGCTTTTCTATCAACAGTGCCCTGATGTATGGTTTAATCCCACTAATCAATCAGGCTGATGAAAAGGAAGATGCCCTGGCCGCCTATATTAATTTATATCTGAAAGAAGAGGTCCATGCAGAAGGGTTAGTTCGCAACATATCCAGTTTTGCCAGGTTCCTGGAAATTATGAGTTTTTCTCATGGGCAGATTATAAATTATTCAGAGATTGCCAGATAATGCCAGGTAAAACGACACTTAGCTGAAGAGTATACTGATATTCTGGAAGATCTGTTAATCGCTTACAGAATTAACCCGTTTTTGAAAAGAGCAAAAAGAATACTTGTTAAAAGTTCAAAGTTCTACTTTTTTGATTCTGGTGTTTTTAACACCCTACGCCCCAAAGGTTCCCTTGATTCACCTTCTGAAATAGGTGGAGCGGCTTTGGAAGGAGTGGTACTGCACCATCTTCTGGCCTGGTTTGAATATGGAAAAAGACATGGATCTGTTTATTTTTGGCGAACAAAGTCAGGGAATGAAGTTGATTTTGTTGTCTATGGAAATAACGATTTTTTTGGCATCAAGGTCAAACACTCCAAATCCATCCGGAAAAAAGACCTGCATGGATTAAAGGCCTTTAAAGAGGATTACCCGGAAGCACAGGTTGTGCTGCTTTATATGGGAGAACAGCAGTTATTTATAGATTCAATTTATTGTGTGCCCTGTACATCATTTTTAGCATCATTAGAGAAAAACAAGAATCCGATGTTCTTTCAAAATTAATATTATAAATAAGAACCTAAATGTTTGCTATTTCACAGAATTGAGATTTTTATTCTTGTTCAGCTACTTAATTAAATAGGGAATTATTGAATACCCTGTCCAAAGTAACGGGATAACATTTAGGAGAAAATGCGGAATAAAGGTGAACAGCATTTGCGAGCTCTTTCTCCACACAACGAGATGTAAATAACCGGAAACTGAAGTTAGTATAACAAAAAGAACACCAACGAACTGTGATGAGTCTACTGTATGCAGAAAATTAACCCAGAACATGATGTGGATCATTCCCCACAAAGGCAGAAAATAACAGCAATCCAACTACTCTATTAATTAGCCAGCCATGTTTCTTCTTAATGACAGCCCCAGCCAAATCCCATGATTCGAAGATATAGATCCAGAGCAGCTGCTCAGATGAGGCATTAGCTGACAAGCGGATCACATGGCATCTATCTCTTTAAGACGATAATCGTTGAGGGGAGAGAGATCGTCAACTAATTTTGCCATTATGGTCATTTCTGCGGCGGCTTCAAGAACTTCTATTCTGTCGAAAGCCTGTAGAAGGGTTTTACCGACTGTTACAATTCCATGATTTTCAAGGATGGCCGCATATACATCTTTTTTAAGAGCGGCAGCTGTGTTATCACCCAATCCTGTTGTTCCCATTAATGCATACGGTGCAAAGACGGGATCCTTCAGCAGATAGCGCGCTTCTGCGAGAAGGTCAGTTCGTATTCGATGAGATTTTGTTGCCGAAAAGAAACTGGCATATTTGGGATGAGCATGTACTACTGCATTGATATCGTCCCGGGCCATGAGTATTTTCCGGTGCATATCTGTCTCAATGCTTGGTTTAAGCTCGGGAGTCAGATTTTCCCCCGAGAAGGTAAATACTGCGATTTGACGATAGGTTATGGCGCCTTTATCCAGTGCTGATGGAGTTATGAGAAAGTGGTTTTTATCGATACGGAGGCTGATATTTCCTCCGGAACAGGTTGTGAGTCCATGGGTATATAATCGCTGCATTGTCGCAGCTACTTGTTTTCTCTCTTTTCTATATTTCATAATGGGATAATAAATTAATTCACTGATAGTGTATATATATCCGGGATCAGCTGCATTATTCAAGTTGTTAAATCAATATTTAATTAAATCCATTCGAACTAATGATGCCTTAAAACCCACTACCTCACTACCCTAAACAGTATCCAAAACATGGGCAGTTTGATATCGTTTACGATATTCAGAGGGAGTGCAGGCGAAGGTATTGCGAAAGTAGCGATTAAAGCGGGAGATGTCCGTAAAACCTGAGTCATGACAGATAGTAAGAATTTTCTCGTTGGATATACGCAGTTTTTGCAATGCGGCGGCCAGCCGACGCTGCTTTACATAATCTCCCGTACTCTTCCCGGTGTAGGCTTTAAACTGTCGGCACAGATTAGCTGAATGCAATCCACTGAGTCGGCAAAGCTGTGATAGCTTAATCTGTTCTGCATAGTTCTTTTCCAGGTAATTTCGCACCCGCTCCATACGGGGATTGGAGAGGTCCAATTCTGCAGAATGTACTGCCGGTGCAGCCCGACAGATCTCGATTAAAATGAGCCGGAAAAGCGATTGTATTACGGCATCATATCCGGGACGTTCCTGCTGCTGCTCTTTTAACAGCAACTGCAGCAGAAATGACACTTGATCAGGGTTACGGATATTAAGATGCTGGATACGGTTTAGCCGGTGACCAAGCATCGGATGCAGCGGAATCAGTTCATGCAGTCGGGAAGTAAGCTGATCAGGCAGATCCTGCATGGGAAAAATCATCGGGTTCCAGTAGATATTCATCAGTTTCACCGGGCCGCTTGGGGTTCTCAATGAGTGAAACTGTCTATAATTGAGGATAGTCAGCCCTCCGGCGGTCTCATCATAGGTCCGGTCGGCTGTAATATGCCGGAATTCCCCTTCAATAACAAACAGCATCTCGATAAATTCATGCGTATGATAATCGTGCTGCCTCTGCTCAAAGGCCGGGAAATATTCCAGGGCCAGTCCTGTCTGCTCCAACCGCTCATTGACTGATAGAAGATTGGGTCTTTTAATCACCTGTAAAGATTCGCGCTTCATTTTGTAAATATAGACCAAGATTTGTTAATAATAAAGGTGTATCTTAGCACATAAGGAGATAATCCATGAATGCAAGAGAGCGTGTTATAGCAGTATTGAACCGTAAAACCCCGGATCGTGTGCCGGTGGATATCTGGCTGGTCCCGGAGCTGGTAGAAAAATTCAAGCTGCACTTAGGTGTTGATAATGAACTGGATATATATCGGAAACTGGATGTTGATAAAATTACCTGGCTGGGAATTCCATACAAGGGAGTCATTCTTAAGGATCCCAATGAACACCAGGAAGTAAATCACTGGGGGGTGAAGTTTGAGCAGGTCGCAGCTAATGAGGATGTAGAGTACGGCGAAGTGAGTTTCAATCCGCTGCTGGGGCTCAATTCCATCGAGCAGCTGGATGCCTACCCCTGGCCTGATCCCGATGATTTTGATTATTCTGCTGCTACGGCAGAGGCAAAGTCTTTATCCAGGGAGTTTGTTACCTTGGGTCCGTGGATTTCCCTTTTTGAGGTTTATTGCCAGATGCGCTCTTTGGAAGAGGCGTTGATTGATACGATAGCCGAACCGGAGTTCCTGCATAAAGCCCTGGATTATATTGCCGGATCCCAGGGTGAAATGACACGACGTTTTCTGGAAGCTGCTGATGGCGCTATTGATATGGTATTTGTCAGCGATGATATGGGCTCGCAGAAAAGTCTCTTAATGTCCCCCGCCGCTTTTGATGAGTTTATTTTCCCCCGTCTGAAGCAGTGGTGCGATATGATTCATTCATACGGAGCTAAGGTATTCTTCCACACAGATGGAGCTGCCGAGCCGCTTATACCAAGGTTAATTGAGGCAGGGGTGGATGTTCTGAATCCCATTCAACATGTCTGTCCGGGAATGGATTGTAAATCCATCAAGGCTAAATATGGAGATAAGTTAATTTTCCATGGAGGTGTTGAGAATCAGAAAATCCTTCCCTTTGGAACAGCCGATGAAGTGGCTGCAGAAACAAAGCTTTGCCTTGATGAATTGGGTCCGGATGGGTATCTTCCCTGCTCCTGCCATTTCACCCAGGCTGATACTCCGATCGAAAATGTGATGGCATTGATTAAGGCGGTGCAGGAATATCGTTAAGATGAAACAAGAGATATTCAGGAATTTGGGTTGTACTGTCGTTATTTGACCGTACATCCATCCTGGATGCGAATTCCGGTGAAAGTTGCCACCCATTCCGGGTTA
>JABMQR010000327.1 GCA_013202335.1 Bacteroidota bacterium | reverse complement strand
TAATTGAAGTGATGTGGTGATATATGCCGAATTTGTGTTGAGCCATTGGCAGAAAGTTGGGTTTAATCTACTTATAAGATAGATTCATACGCCTCTTTTTCGTCCAAAAGTGATGATCACTTGCTTTAACGAAAAGAGCCTAATTTAATAATTAACCTATTTATTAAGATCAACTAATGAGGCATTTCTCTTCATAGTTAATTTAATGATATTATCAACAATTTCTAAAGTCTTATCAGTACTATCCTCATCCAAAATTTCTTCCAAATTAGAGATTCCCTTTATTATTCCTTCTTCAATATTAGAAACACTAAGATCAGACTTAGAAGGACTACTTTGAATTAACTCAAAAGCCTTTTCAATTTTTTTATTAAGAGAATTGTCGCTACAATCTGATAGCAATATTTTTAATCTTGTGGAAGTACCTTTTATGAATTCTATTTCTTTCTTCTGAGAATCATTTTTATTTTTTGTATCTTCATTTACAAGCATAGATATAACAATAAAAATAAAATATATGATAGCAAAAAAGAATAGGGTTAAAAATACAATTTTATTGCTATCGGGTTGTAATAGAATAAAAATAATACCGATAATTAGATTTAATAAAAAATAAATAGTTGATATTAGATATAATGGTAATCCAAAAGCAACGTTGTTTTTTTCTTTTATTAAAATTTGAGTAAAAATTAAAGATAAATAGGAAAAATGAATAAACCCATAAGAGATCCAGACAGAGGTTACATGCTCTGTTCCGCCTATCATGAAAAAAAATACATTGAATATAATAATGAACAATATTTTAAGGGTCACCCAAAGTATTTTATTTTTTAGCAATTTTCCCCTCATCATATTACCTCGTTTTAAAAATTTTTCAAAATTTCCTGCTTTTTTAAGTCGAAATCATCTTGAGTAATAGCACCCATATCTAACATTTCTTTCAGCTGTTTTAATTTTACAACAGGATCGTTATCTTGGTTAGAATTTATTGGATTTGCATTTTGTGGGGGATTCATCATATTTTGTACCATCCCCGCCATTCCCATTCCAATTCCTAAACCTGCTCCGGTAGCTGCTAACCCACCTTCATTGTTAGCCGCAGCTTTCATTATTTCTACATTTTGTTGATTTTGCCAATTTTCACCTAATATATTCATAACGCCTTTATTAGCAAATGCTTCCTCGAGTTTCTGACGGTTTGTATCATCTTCAGGTATCTCTATTGCCGCTATAGAAAAAACTGTGAGCTTTAGACCGTATGCGTCTAGAATTTCCTGTAAAATTGGCTGAATTTTATTTGCAAGAATATCCTGTTCAGCACAAATGCCTAAAATTTCTTCATTTGAATTTTTAATAGATTTTGCTATACTAGCTTTAATATGTTGCTGAAATTCATTTATGAAATAACTATTGATTTCTTCTTGTAAAGCAAAATTAATATTATTACCTATTAATTTTGTAAGAAACTTAGCTCCATTATCAATTTTCACTTTATAAGCACCACGTGCTCTTACACTAGTAGCAATTAACATCTTAGGATCTCTTACTTGAATTGGTGAATCAGTGCCCCAATAAATTTCCATACTTAGAGCAGTGCGCACAAAATAAACTCTACAATTAAATACACTAATGCCGCCAGTAAAAACATTTCTTAACCGACTGATAAATGGATAATTTTTTGTAGACAGCTTATAAGTTCCATTATCAAATACTTGCTCAATAACTCCGCCATTAATGAATATAGCTTCTTCACCTGGATTGACAATCAGTGTTGAATGAGTGTTAAAATCCTCTTCCGGCTGCTTCCAAATCAATAATGCACCTGGGCCAGAGTTTTTGATAACTTCAGCCCAATTCTTTTTACCACCCGTGAAAGCCTTTTCGTTTGGATTCTTTTTAAATAATCCCATAATTTACCTCGCCTTATTTATGGATAGTCAATTCTGTAAATATTACCTTTACAACGATTAAATAAACGATCATAACTTTTAATTAATCCACCAATAATTCCATATTTTTTTAATGCAAGTATTGTATATTCTGAGCAAGTAGGTTCAAACAAGCATCTTCTGCGGATTTCTTCATCAGCATAATGCTGATACAAGCGTATAATACCAATTATAGCACATCTTAGATGGAAAATTAGATCACTTAACAACAACCCAATAAAAATTACACCTCTTATAATCAAAGAATTTGATACAAAAATAAATATTAATTCTTCTGAAATAAAGCGCAATGAAAATATTAAAGGAATAATATGAAAAATTATTGTAGAACGAAGAATATTTAAAATTAAGAATAATAAAACATATTTCATCATCTTTTTTAGATCGGTGTCCGGTCTATTTATAACTCTACCCAATACATATTTTTCAGCGATTACTTGTTCTTCATTGCTCGGTATATTATAGGACATATTCAAACAGAGTAAAAAAATCACGAGTTCTTCTTCTCTCTTAATTTCGCTTTCATTCCTTGTATTATACTTTCAGTTTCCTCCATCCTTTTCAAACTACATTCTAGTTTACCACCTGGTACAACTAAGGAAAAAGAATCGTATGAGACCATTTCACGGACAGGTGTCACTGTGCCATTACATGAGGTTTTAATGGTTTTTTTTTCTATCTCATCAGAGATTGTAGAAAAATTTGTAATGTCCTTATAAAAATATTCTTCAGTTTTTTCTTTTTTCGCATCATCAGTCAAGCTAAAAGTATTTTGATAAACGTATACCTGTGTATCACTAAAGAAAAGCCATGTAGATTGATACTTAGAGCTGCGCCATATATTATCTTTTCCTTTTTTTGCATAATTTGTATCATCATGTAAAAAATAACTAAAATTTACAGGATCTATTTCTTTAACTTGAGATTTGTCTAACCCAATTTTATTTAAAGCCCTATTTTTCAAATCAAGCGAATTCAATTTTGAACTTAAGATTGTATCATAAACGTTATCCTGTATTCCTTTCTTTAAACAACCACCAACTGCTAAAAAATATTTTATCATTTTCTTTTGATCTTCAGTTCGACCCTTGCAGAGTTGTTTTATTTCCCCTTTTGGCTCCATCACGTTTAGAGCGATACCTTTTTTTTTCTTTATCGCTCCAAATATTAAAATAAGTATAACAGCGATAATTCCAAAAGTAATAAAAGTAGACACATAACTCACCATAATTATCTCCCTTGTTCAAAAAATCAACTCATGTTCAATTAAATCTTAATATTTTATAAAAACTTATTGTTGTTATTTTTGCAGTATGTTTTGCATAACCCAAGTTCACCAATAAAAGAAATAAATTCATACAGGGGAGTCTGTTAGATTTTATTGTGGTCACTACCGTATTAATATACACTGAAAACCCTCTTAATATTCCCTTTTAGCTTAAAAATATCATAGATTTTCATATGCTCTATTTCCGGTTTTGTGCAAGTTCGAATCATTCTCTTCTTCAGCTCACCATTTTCAGTTTTTTCCTGAAAAGATATTGAGAGCCTGGTGTGTGTACTCAGTACATTTCTGATTGTATCCCACTTTCTCTGATCATTATTCATTCGCAGTCTGTATTCAATGATATGAAGAATGTGATAGGCAAGAACAGAGATAAACATATGTGTATCAACTCTATCTTCCTTCTGATGAAAATTAGGGCGGAGTCCAAGATAAGACTTCATTGTCAACCAGGAATATTCTATATTCCCAAGCAGTATGTATATGTCCCATATCTTTTCATCAGAAAGATCGGTTCGGTCTGTTCTGAGAACATATGATCCTTCATCTTCCTGTTTCATTCCGTCTTTCTTTTCCCATTTTATGCGAATAGCTTTTACTGCCGGATCAGAAGAATCTTTACCCTTTTCCGGAATAACTTCGATAGTATACAGCTTGGAAGCGGTGGGATATTTCTCCCTCAACCGACCAATCATTTCGACCACTTTTTGATATCTTTTAGTTCCCCGTTTCCGGGTAAGACCAGCACTATAATATTCCAGCCTTCCGTTAAACAAATCTTCCACACGGGTTCTCATCGACTGCTCTTTGGCTGTTTTTTTTCTACTTTTACATAAGATATAGGCTTCATTTTCCACATCAAACCTTTTTACCGCTACTTCAATATCACCATTTTTGTGAGTTCTGACAGGTTTCATATCGGAAAAATCTTTTTCAAAGGGAACTCCGCCACGATTTACCACAATATAATGGTATCCCTTCTCTTTTAGCCAATTAAGATTATCTTCAGTAGCAATTCCTGCGTCCATTACTATCGTTTTATCACTCTTTCCAGAAATGTTCATTTCCATCTTTTCTACCATCTCGGGTAAGGTAGCTGCCTCAGACTGGTTCCCCGGAAATAATTCACTATATTTTGAAAATCCTAATTCATCAACGATCATTCCCATGGTGACAAGCCTGCAGTCAGATCTTTTTTCTTTCGATCTCCCAAATTCTGCTTTAGGATTCCCTTTTGCTTCCCCTTCAAAATAGGAGTTTGTCAGATCAAAAAAGAAGAGCGTTTCCTCTAATGAGAACAAATTCTGCTCTTTCACCGTCAAATGTTTTTCCAGTTCTTCTTTTACTCCGAAAAGAGCATCTCCGCCCCGGTAATACGAATTTAATGATGGCTGATAGGGTGATCCTGCTATTGACTGCCAACTCTGACGGGGGGTGCTCCACGAGAAACCCGAAAACCCCGTATGTTCAACGTCTGCTGCTATCATTTGGATTGAAGCAGGCCTCTGCACTGCTTCCAAATCTTATCGATGATGCAGAGAAGAATTCACTGACACCCAGACAGTTATTGCTGACAGTCCTGGAAACAGAAATGGCTTCGTGAAATGAAAAACGACGAAAGAGAAATTATGCGGGAGCTCATTTCCCGCCGCAGGTCAGACATATCGATGAATTTGATACTTCAGAACTGGACAGCGGGATTACCCCAACTCAGATCATGCAGCTGAAAGAACTCAACTGGATTGATGCCGCTTCTAATATCCTTTTTTTCGGTCCTCCAGGATTAGGGAAAACTATGCTTGCACTAGGTATGGGTCTTGAAGCAGTCAATGCCGGCTACAGTGTATGCTATGAAAGAATGTCGGATCTCGTAGAGATCCTTGATAATGCTAAAAGAACTCGTCAGGCGGTATTCCGCTTACGTCGTCTCAAAAAAGCCCAACTCTGTATTATTGACGAAGTCGGATATCATAACCTTTGGATTGGTAATTCGTTGTTATGGCTAGCTTAACAGAAAAGGTTCTGATAATTCAAAGGTTATGATATTCAATTTCATCCGGCAGCAGTACCAGATTTACATCGGCATAATCTATGGCTACATATTCGGCAAACGAACCCCAATGAGTGAAGCCAGGCTGGAACTGGTGGTCGCAAACCTGGTGATTCCCTGTGGCACATTGGGGGCAGTGCCCGCAGCCGCATACAAAGGGCAGCGTAACCCGGTCACCGATATTCCAGCGTAGAACATCTTTTCCTCTGGCCGTAATAACACCGGCAAGTTCATGCCCCGGTACATGGGGAAGCCTGATATCGGGATCATGTCCCATCCATCCATGCCAGTCGCTGCGGCAAAGACCCGTTGCCATTACCCGGATTACTACGCCCTTATCGGATGGGTTAGGATCGGGTACAATTTGGATAGTCAATGGTTTTCCGAATTGTGTGTATACTGCTGCTTTCATAGGGGTTCCTCGTCTTTTCATAAACTGCCGCTGCTGTTTCTTGTATAAAACCATATCATATCAGCAAGGGCAAGTGCTATATTCATCCCGGCAGGAAATTGCTGCAGAAAACATCTATTTCAATAGGCTGCTGAACCACTATGAAAGACTTGGAATGAGAGGAAGCATACAGTAAGGATCTTAAAGAGAATATGCTTTGCCTGGATGCAGAAATCCCTATTCTGAATGTTCTGTATCGTAACATTGTCTTGCATAATACATCGACATCATGCACACAGGCGGACAAATACTCAAAGTGCAATCAGGATGCCTTGGGATAGACCAGCTCCCTTATACAGGGCAGAAAGTGCCCCAGAACCGCATTCCGTTCCAACTATTCCGAAAATTCCGTTTGTTTTTTCTTGTATCCTGCACCCGGCATTTTCGAGCAGCACCCAAAAAACCAATAACCCACTATTTTATTTACTACCAATATTTTATAAAATTTCTCAATCCCCCGATTTGTATAAACTTGCAAATCGTGCCTGGCAGTGCGGCCGAGCGTAGGTCGCTTTAACATATAACGGGTGGAAATCCCGTCCGGTAAGGTTAACCAGCCACCGGTAGTTAGTCTTGGAGGAAGGTGGGTAACTGCCGACTTTAAGCGTAGACAAACGAGCAAGT
>JABMQR010000326.1 GCA_013202335.1 Bacteroidota bacterium | reverse complement strand
TGGAATTCATATCAAAGCATGTATATATAAAGAGACTGAAGGAGACATCATGGCAAAAGCACATAGAGGCGCCGGAATACTTGACCTAAACAATAAAGGACGTGGAGAATGTCCTGTTTGTAAAAGAACCGGTATTAAACTTATGTATGATAGAGAAGCTAACGAGAAGAAAATAGTCATTTGCAAACAATGTGAAGCTGCAATTAAAAAAGGGAAAATGACTGAAATACTCAACGCACTGTAAAACCGATTACAGCTGAAAGTAGGGATCTGTTGCATGCAGATCCTTTTTTTAGCAGAAAATTGAATAAGATGCTTTGCATCTTATTCCGGAGCAGGCTGGTGATAAAAAGTAATCCGCACAATAAAACACGAATATTTATGGTGGGGATAAAAGGTGCAGGCATGTCTGCATTAGCTGTATTGCTGAAAAAAAGCGGATTCACAATTTATGGTTCAGATAGTCCTGAATACTTTATTACCCAAAAAAAACTTATATCACATACGATTTCCTGGGTCGAAAGTGATGATAAACATCTTATAACCAGTAAGTACAGCAGCCTGATTTACTCATCAGCTTATTCCAGAAAAACCCACCCGCAAATTATAGAAGCACTAGCTCTGGGAATTCCCGTATTCACTTATAATGAATATATTGGGAAAATCTCAAAAGAAACTAAAACCTGCTGTTGCGTAGCTGGAACACATGGAAAAACCACAACCTCAGCACTCATTGATTTCCTGCTTTCCGAACTCGATATACCGGCATATTCCATATTTGGTGCACAAAAGGTCCATAAACAGGAAAATGATTGTAAGGAAAACTACGAAACAGGCATTATTGAAGCGTGTGAATACAGAAAGCATTTTCTTTTACTGAACCCTGAAATTATCATTATAACAAATATTGAGTTTGACCACCCGGATACCTATGAAAATCTGAATGAAGTGTATAAAGCGTTCACAGAATTTGCTCTGAGATTACCTCTCAATGGCTATCTCCTCTACTTTGCAAATGATCCGGGAGCAAAAAAAGTTGCTTTAAAAGTTAGTGAATTGCGGATTGATGTGAGGGTAATCCCGTATGGCGGCGACAAAACAGAATTATTTTCGATAAAACAAAAAAACCTTGGTAAGGGGAAATCTGAGTTTATGCTCTCCTGCAGCACCGAAATTCTCACCATTAAAGTACCTGGAGAACATACTATTACTAATGCAGCGGGGGCTGTTGCAGCGGCGGCAGCTATTTGGAGCTATCGAAAATCAGCTACATTACAGGAAGCAATACCTCATGTGATTAAAGCAGCAAAGATACATCTGCCCCGATTTTCCGGGTGTGACAGAAGAGGTGAAATAATCGGTGAAGCCCAGAATATTATTATTATGGATGATTATGCCCACCACCCAACAGAAATTATTACAACCTTGTCCGGAATACGTGAATTTTTTCCGGGAAGAAAGGTAGTAGCAGATTTTATGCCGCATACATACAGTCGGACAAAAGCACTGTTCGAGGATTTTAGTAAAGCTTTTTCTGATGCAGAAACAGTGCTGATTCACCCAATTTTTTCGTCAGCAAGAGAGCCTCAGGAGATTGGCGGTATCACCGGAAAAGATTTGGCTGATGCTATTCCCAATGCTATCTACGTTAAGGATAATGAAGAGGCCAGTACAGTTGCCCAAACACTGTTGCAATCGGGGGACTTGTTCATTACTATGGGGGCAGGCAGCAATAGAAGAACAGCAGAACTGCTGCTTGCGCGGTTAGAAGATTTATAGTGAGACGAAGATTGGGGAAAATGTTTTATGTAAACCATAGCATGATAGGCAATTATGATCTAATCGATAGAGATAACGTTTTTGTTGAATCATATATTGTGCTATGAAGAGAAATTAGAAGGTTTTTGTCCCCATTCTTCGTATCACTATAAAAAGAAAACAGGAGTAGCGAAGAGCATGAAAAGTATGACCGGCTATGGAAACAGCGAATATCAGGATGAACTATTCAGGGTATCCGTAGAGATAAAATCATATAATAACCGATATCTTGATATACACATAAATGCTCCCTCGTATCTTTCGGTCTTTGAGCAGGAACTAAAAAACCTGATAAAGACTGAAGTAACAAGAGGTCATGTCGATGTGAATATTCGCATTAAACAATTAGAATCAAATCTTGACATTGTTGTTGATAAACAGGTAGTTGCTAAATTGCAGGCCGCGTTCAAAACCATAGCAGAAATTGCCGGATTAGATGAAAATCCCGGACTTAACCATTACCTCAGCAATGAGGACGCCATCAAACTGGTAAAGAATATTGACGCAGAAATCTACCATAAAACAGTAATAGAACAAGTCAAAAATGCACTGGAACCCTATTGTCAAACCCGCGAACTTGAAGGACAGACGACCTACGAAGATATAATTCGCAACATCAACACATTGGAGCAATCCTATACTATTGTCTGTGGACAGGCTGACGTATTGGAAACAAAACTTCACGACAACCTTACTGAACGGTTTCAAAAATTGCTGGGTGAAGGATACGATGAAGGTCGGATCTTGCAGGAAGTTGCGGTAATGCTCAATAAATATACCGTGAATGAGGAAATTCAGCGTATTAAAAGTCATCTGAACCAATTTAAAGTGGTGATGGATCAAGAAACCGGGGTGGGGAAAAAGCTTGATTTTATTTGCCAGGAACTAAATCGTGAAATAAATACGACAGCTTCAAAAAGTATTATTGCTGAAATCAATCAGGCAGTAGTTTCAATGAAAGATTCTCTTGAAAATATACGAGAGCAATTACGGAATATTGAATAATCCTTAAGAGTTAATTATTATGTATCAACAAACTTGAAATCAGGGGAAAAAAGTGAAAATTGCAATATCAGGTAAGAGCGGATGCGGTAACACCTCAGTCAGTAGAATTGTGGCGGATAAACTTGGTTATTCCATGATCAATTATACCTTTCGTTCAATGGCAGAAGAAGCAAGTATCCCATTCAAGGAATTTTGTGCTCTGGCAGAAAATGATGACAATTATGACATCCAACTGGATAAAGCTCAGGTTGCTATGGCTTCAGGGGGCGACTGTGTGTTGGGTTCAAGGCTCGCTATTTGGATGCTTAAGGATGCGGACCTAAAAGTGTATATGTATGCTGAACCTGAAGTACGTGTTCAGAGAATACAGAGACGGGAAAAAAAACCAGCTGATGTAATACTGCAGGAGACGCTGGACAGGGATGCCAAAGACAGTGCGCGCTATATGAGGATTTATGGTATAGATACGAGTGATTATCTATTTGCTGACCTGGTTTTAAATACAAATGAGCTTGATCAATTCCAGGCTGCTGAAAAAATAATTGAAAAAGTTGAAGAGGTTTTGAAGACTATACACGCATCAGGTTAATAGATATAATCGGATGATTCTTTCAACTGCAGCAGGAGTCTTGTTGACTCCAAAATCTCATTCATCCATTGGAACGCGCAAGGAGCAATAACTATGGGAATACCTATTAATAAGTTAATCGATAGTGAAGAAAATGTTTACCAAACCACTTGTATAGCAATTAAACAGGCTGAAAAAATTGTCAGACCTGAATTGGAAGAGGGTGAAGATGAGGCCGAGAAAATTATCTCAGAAGCAATAACAATGGTTCTTGAGAATACAATAGAAATAAACATTGAAGAGACTGAATAGAGTAATAATATTATTTGGACCCACAGGGGTCGGGAAAACGGCACTGATAGATAGTTTGTCCGGCCATAAGGCTGAAATCATTAGTGCAGATTCCTTACAGGTATATCGCGGTCTGAATATTGGGACCGCAAAACCAACCAGCAGACAACTAGCAGAAATTCCTCATCATTTAATAGACATTTGCCATCCCTATGAACCCTTTACCGTTGGAATGTTTGTGAAAATGGCTGATAGTGCTGTTCAGACAATACTGTCTTCCGGTCATATTCCGGTGATATCAGGGGGGACGGCTTACTATATTAAGCACTATCTTACCGGGCTGCCGAAAGCTCCGGCCGCAGATAGTGAAATCCGCAAGAAAATTGAACAACTCCACCAGCAGCAGGGAATTAAGTACTGTATTGATAAGCTTCAGCAAGTTGATCCTGTCTCTGCTGCGCGAATTAACAGCAATGATACCTACAGAATTTTACGTGCTCTGGAAGTGTATGAGATCTCAGGAAAACCACTCTCTTCATTTAGTATGAGTGGATCAATCAGAGATGATATTGACACTGTTATAATTGGACTCTATCGGGATAACGCAGAACTGCATCGCCGAATTGATGAACGGGTTGATGAAATGTTCAGACAGGGGCTTCCTGATGAGGTGAAGTCATTAATCCGCTCAGGGGCTGATTCAGAGTGGCCGGGGATGAAAGGGATTGGTTATCGGGAATTTTTTCAGGCTGCTGCCAGCGGTGAGTACTCATACCGGGTGATTTCGGAATTGATCAAGCGTAACAGTAAGGCTTATGCAAAACGGCAAATGACTTTCTTTCGGAGTCTCCCCAATGTTCTCTGGCTGCACCCGGAAACGGATAAAGACCGTATTAATCAATTAATTCTGAATCAATCCTTCTGATTTCAGTAATTAACCAATAATCTTTTTTTAATCTAACATCCAGCTCCTCACTTATGCTTCTTTGATCAACACGAAGTCCTGCAGGGTTTTCTTCATCTTCTGGATTTCCCTCAGAAGAGGATGGGGACCAAAGATCATATTCGGCCAGATAGGTGTCTTCATCCAACTGTGTGATTACAAGATCAGTTATTCCATAAATGATACTTGTGGGGTCAACTTCCGGTTTGCCCTGATCCAGCCATTCCTGAGCTGACACTAATCCATCATTTTGCTCATAAGCCAGACGAGTCCTGCTGGTTACGTATAGATAGGTGACCATATTTTCCGCTTCACTTTTTACGCCTCGATCAAGACAGTCGCCTAAAAGTTCAGAATCAAGGTCATTCTGACTCTGATAATAGAGCGCAAGCATCTCTTCTGGGGGGAGACCGATTGTTGCCGGGGGTGCAAGCACATTTCCGAGTATCGAAACGAGCACTGCAATTATTGCGCCTAATGCGATGGCGGAAGCAATGAGAAGGTTTCCACGTTTTCTCAGGAATCTTTTATTCTTTACCCGCTTTTCGCGGTTAGCCAGATAGGACTCCAACTTTGCGCTGGTGTCAATGGATTGTTCAATAAAGAAATCATCGCGTAATTCGTTAAATTCGTTAATCCAGGTGCTGATGTCCTGAATTTCATCAGTTTTATTTGCGTTCAGAACCGCCTGTATCCATGTTCCTGCTTTTGGGTTGAGCTTGCCGGGGAACAGATTAACCGGTGTGGGTTTATAGGAATCGTCCCTTGCATCCGGGTTCTCCAGAGGGGCTTCTTTGGCAATGAAATGGTAGAGATATGATGCCAGTAGGTAAACGGATACTTTCTCATCTCTAAAGCCGGGGCGAACCCATTTCCCATAGGTGTTTTCGACCTGGTCAATATTTTTACCTGTTGTCTGCAGTTCCATGATGGAGAAGGGAAGCAGCAGTACCCCGCCGCCTTCTATAAGGTAGAGTGCATCCTGTGGTATAACTCTTTTGCAGTTAACTATTTTTAGCAATTCGGCTATATCGTTTATGCTGTTTAGGAATTCTGTTTTGTCCAGAGTAAACAAAGTTTCGAGATGAAGGAGTTTTAATGGTTCGAAATAGATATACCGATTCCCATTTTGATGAGTGAACCCCTGCCAGTACCATTCACTGAGTTTGCCGTCTTTGTATAGATACCCGGATTCGCGTTTCCCCTGAAGGATATTGCTGGGGATGGTGGTCTCTTCAGATGAAATATAGAGTATCGTTTTTTGCATCTCATTTATGGTGACGGTTTCAATCATTTGTTTGTATTTCCTTCAGTAGTTTTTGGTGATAATAATGCTGACAGACTATAGGTTGATCGGTTTGCTGATTCCAAATCTGCATTATGATACCCTATAATAGTCCAGTTTTCAGTAAAATAACCCGTTTTTCTTACAGATTCCAGAATATGTGTTCCGCACATACTTATTCGCTTTTTTCTCAAGGCTTCAAGAAGTGGAACGTTGTCTTCGCCTGTAAGGATTTTAACTGCAGTATCGGCATGTGTTTTTGCTCTGTCAGAGGGTAAATCGCCGGTAAGATTTGTTGAAACGATAAAAAGAGTCTCTTCGGGTTTAAAGGAACCAAGTATTTTTGCCAGCTCCTGTGATGTCCGTGATGAGGGATTTCCAACCAGGAGTGGAATAACCGGGTGTTCTCCAAAAAGGTGATGGATATAAGGCAATTGCAGTTCAATGGCTGGTTCTTCCTCAAAATATGAGTTCCTCATTGCTGTTGACCCTGAAATCCGGTCAATTTCCTTTAAGGTGATCTGATCAATGGGGATAGTAAAACCCGGCACGCTGAAAGCTTCGGCCTCAGGGTAAAACATAGTATAGCCGGCGTCTTCATGTAAAATATCACCATGAAGGGGTGCTATTATCACAATATGTTTTGGATTGATGTGCTGCAGTTCAGCATACAGTTCACCCATTATCGTCGATACTTCTGTATATGCTGCATGTGGGGATATAACGGCCAGCGGCAGAGTGGTGATTGTGTGGGGGGTATGATCACCCGGCTGGGAGGTGTTCATTGACTCTGCAACATGAGATTGCAGGATTTTAGGGTCTGAGGGATAAAACACTGCATCACCAATGGGTTTCTGAATTATCATAACTATACATTACTGATTCTTTCTGGCATGGACAAGTGTTTCTCTGTAGTGATTCGGAGAATGGGGAAGAATTGATTAGTATTACCAGAGGATTTTTCTAAACTTGATTTAGAAATATCAACCTATTTGTAATGACCTCATCTACTGCTCGTTCCCACTATCACTATGGGTGAAAAGTCTGTCCAACCGCTTTTGATCCAGGATTATAGATAGATTTTTTTCCTGAGTTGGTATCACCAGTCCCAGTTGACCGTGCTTCGCTCTTCTGAGATATTTTACCTGCGTATAGAAGAGTTCTCCCTTCCCGCCATTTCTTCCCTTGGAATAGTATAAAGCTAAATTCCCTGCATCAAGAAGTATTTCCAGAGGTATCGTTTTACCCCTCTGTGTTTTAATGAAGACATATCCACCTGGATAATCCCTTGTATGAAGCCAATAATCATTTCCCCGGGTATATTTCCTGAGCAGCTGATCATTTTCTTTGGCTGTGCGTCCTACAAATATAGTGAATGGACCTGATTGAAACTGCAATCCAGGAGTCTTGTCTTTGACATCCTGATTGGGCGATGCGAGCTGGGAAGAGGCATCAATAAAGTGCTTTAACCGCGAGATGTTTTGTTCCACATCGGAATTATCTGTCTGCATCAGCAGATCCCGCTTTTGTTCAAGCTTTGCAAGTTGCAGCTGTGTATTTTGTATCTCTTCTTTCAGATTTTCTGTCGCCCCACGGTTTTTTCGATACTGTTTGTAATATGATTCAATATTTTCTCCGGGAGTTAGTTCCGGTTTGATGGAAATTTTCAGAGTTTCATTCGTGGCATAATCGATAACATCAACCCATTCTCTGCCCTGTTTTATCGTATGGGCATTTGTCGCCAGAAGATCGGCTGTTCTTTTATATTGCTCAAACTGCTCTGAATTCTTTAGGCGTTCACGAAGGTTAGAGAGAGAAAGATTTAGTTTCTGCATTTGATTCTGAAAAACCTTTTCTGCAGTCTGTAATAATTTATCTAAATCAACATTTCTGTCTCTGCTGGAATAAGCTTCCTCAATCTGTCGGTTAAAACTAATATTTTCAGCACGTTGTCTAATTTCATAAGTTTTTTTCTTGCTATCATAAGCAGCTTGCTGGGGTGAAGGATTGAACGGGATGAATTCCTGTCCGGAAACCTCTTTTTTTGACGGCCGCCTGAAGAGAGCATCAAGAATTATCCCATTTATATTTGTCGCGATAACATTTCCGGCACCACCCCATAGTCGGGTATAGAGGAAGGTTATCTCCTCCGCCCTTCGAATTTTCATAACGATAATTCGCTCACTGCCTAACTGACTGCATTCAAGTACCCGGCCTCCCTGGATTCTGGACCTGAGAAACTGTGCAAATCTCTGCAGTTTTATCTGCTTTTTCTCAATTTTTCCCATTACAGCACTGTGCAGCCTGCTGCCTGATGGTTCCAGCGAAATGAGAAGTGGAAACCGTCCTGAGGAGGGGTGGAATATGTTAAAAACCAGAGTTTGGAAATCCGGCTGCACAATTTTTTGAATATAGGCACCGGGAAGGTCAAGTTCTTCAAGAATGAGATCTATCTCTTTCCAATTAAGTGACATTTCAATTCTCCCCTAACGTCTTGATATAAGCAAATTCCCGTTGAAAAATCAGCTCATCTTCGGTATGAAAGAAAACCAGATAGATTTTTATCGGGCTGCTTCCCGAATTCTGTTCTGCTATGAAATCCAATATAGCTCTACAGGCTGTTTCAGCGGCGAGTTCTTTTGGGAATCCATATGCACCTGTTGAAATAGATGGAAATCCAATACTTTTACACCCAAGACTTTTTCCCAATTGCAATGAGTTCTTATATGCCATGTAGAGGGTTTCTTTAAGATCGCCCTCTACGTTTTCATAACCATTATCCCAGATTGGTCCGACTGTATGAATTACATATTTAGCATCCATATTGCCTGCAGTTGTTTCAACTGCTTCGCCTGCAGGAAGTCCTGAAGGATATTTTGTTTCTCTGATCTTACGACATTCTTTAAGAATTTGTGGTCCGCCGGCCTGATGGATTGCCCCATCAACACCCATGCCGCCAAGTAGTGAAGAGTTAGCTGCATTTACCAATGCATCAAGAGACATTGCCGTTAAATCTCCAGTAACTGTGTAGAGATGATTTTTAATTAATTCATTGATGATCAGCTCCTCAGAAATGCTGCTAAACTTGTAGATATTCCAAATATAACCAAATTGAATACTTCAAATCCATGTTAACCATGGGATCCATAAACCTGCAAAAAAATTAGGTTTTCACAATTACTTCACAATACTCCCTATTTTTCTGAATGAAAAGAGGGGGGGGCTAAAATATAGTGAAATGAAGATTGGGGTTTTTCCCGAGATAAATATTTATGGAATATGCATATACACCAGTATTAATGATATCAGAACTTATCTGATTAAGGATTCTCTTGTAGTGGTTGAAGTTGTTTGGGCTTTATCCCCCATTCTTCGTCTCACTAGTTTCAAATTTCTTTCTTGACAGCAGGTTACATCTGCCCTTAGAATTGCTATGGAAGAAAAAATTGATTAACTGTCGTGCAGAATTGTGTTTATGAGAATTCTGCATTACCAATACCAGTATCCAGGATTAAATTATTGAATAAGTATTTATTTCTGATTACCAAAACGATAATCAAACAATTAATAGTACAAACTCAGAGAAAAATAAGGAGATAGTTATGTCCAGAGTAGTCAAGTGTGCACACATCCAGGCAAAAAATCCAAAGCATGATGGGACATTAGCTGAAATTAAAGAAGCGATGATACAAACTCATATTCCCCTGATTGAAGAAGCGGGTGAGAAAGGGGTTCAGATACTTTGCCTTCAGGAAATATTCTTTGGTCCTTATTTCTGTGCTGAACAGGATGTAAAATGGTATGAAACAGCTGAACCCGTTCCCGGTCCAACAACAAACCGCCTGGCTGAATATGCAAAAAAATATAAGATGGTTTTAATTCTTCCTGTATATGAAAAAGCACAGGAAGGAGTCTATTACAATACAGCAGCAGTTATTGATGCGGATGGTTCCTATCTTGGTAAAATGAGAAAAATCCAAATTCCACATACATGGCCGGGGTTTTGGGAGAAATTCTATTTCAAACCGGGTAATCTGGGATTTCCGATATTTGAAACAGCCTATGCAAAAATTGGAATCTATATCTGCTATGACAGACATTTTCCTGAGTGTGCCAGAATCCTTGCATTAAAAGGTGCTGAAATCCTATTTAATCCATCAGCAACCGTCGCCGGGAAATCTGAATATTTATGGGAATTGGAACAACCCGCACAAGCAGTAGCAAATGGAGTATTTATTGGTGCAAATAATAGGGTCGGTTTAGAGAAACCCTGGGAATTTGGTGAATTTTACGGATCAAGTTACTTTGTTGATCCCAGAGGGAAATTGTTAGTGAAAGGGTCACGTGATAAAACCGAGCTGGTTGTTGCAGAATTGGATCTGGAGCAAATAAGAGAAGTACGGGATGGATGGCAGTTCTTTCGTGATAGAAGACCGGAAATGTATACAGAAATCTGTCAACATCTTCCCTAGACGTCTGTAATAGTGTATGATTATGCCTTGTTTGTTGCGATAACAGTATAAATATGCAACAATTTGAGATTTTAACTTAAAGTAATTTAAAAAAGTAACATATATATGGATGGGTGTTTTTAGAGTACATATATTTTTTAACTTATTTATTGCTATGCTTTGCTCAGTAAATAAGTGTAGCATGTATGTTTTTTAAGAAACCCGATTGTTGGCTTTGTGTGTGGAGGTACTCAGAACCGTTAATTTCCGGAGGTCTAATAATTTAAAACTTTCGGTAGAAACTTTCTATATTCCAGATTCCGTTGGTATTCTGAAATATATGAAATGTCCATTAATTAATAGCTTGAATTAGGAATTATTTGAATTCATGACAAGCTAAATTCTATCAAATGGGGGAACTATGAGCGAAAACGAAGTAAAGACAGGTGGATGGGTGATCTATCCTATTGGAAGCAAGCCAAAAATGGGGCTTTCAATTCTCCTTGGAGTTCAGCAGTATCTGACAATGTTCGGAGCTACTGTACTGATTCCTTTTATTATTGGTGGGGCTATGGGGATGCCGCAGGATCAATTGGCATTGCTTATATCAACAATGTTTTTCTGCTCCGGTATCACAACACTGATTCAGCAATCTCCTTTAGGAAATAAACTTCCTATTATTCAGGGTGGAACATTTTCTTTCCTGGGACCGATGTTTGCTATAGTTGGTATGGTTGGCGCACAGGGTCTTGGCTGGGAAGTAATGATTCAGCAGGTTAGTGCAGCGGTTATGTTTGCATCTCTTTTTGAGATCATTCTTGGTTATACAGGCCTCATGGGTTATGTAAAAAGATTGATCAGTCCTTTAACAATTGCACCTACAATTGCCATGATTGGTTTGGCTCTTTTCGGTATTGGTGCTCCCTGGATGGCTGGAAACTGGGTTGTGTCATTAGTAACTCTCGTTTCAATGATTCTTTTCTCTCAGGTTTTTTCCAGAAAATCTAAAGTATTCCTTCTTTTTCCGGTTCTTCTTGCTATATTAACCGGTTGGCTCGTAGCTGCTCTTGGAACAGCTTTTGGCTGGATAGCTGAAGGAAACCCTGCAAACCTTAAAGGACAGATGGACTTGATTGCAGCAGCAAAATGGTTCTCTCTACGACCAGCAATGCCTTTCAAATGGGGAGTCCCTGAACTGAATGCAATTACCTTAGCTGGTTCACTCGGTATGTTAGCAGGTTATCTTGGTTCTATGGTTGAATCAATTGGTGACTACTACTCATGTGCAAGAATGGCAGAAGCTCCTGTTCCGACCGAGAGAATGATCTCCAGAGGTCTTGGTGCTGAAGGTCTTGGTTGTTTGATTGCAAGCATTTTCCAGACAGGTAATGGTACAACTTCTTACTCTGAAAACATTGGATCAATTGGTCTGACACACGTTGCAAGCCGTAGAGTTATTAGAGTTGGTGCTGTAATAATGTTAATTCTTCCCATGTTCGGTAAATTTGGTGCAGCTCTTGCGACACTTCCACAGCCTGTAGTTGGTGCAATGTTTGTTGCAATGTTCGGACTTATTGCTGCTGTTGGTCTCTCCAACCTTCAATTTGTTAATCTGAACAACTCAAGAAACCTTTTTATTGTTGGTATCGCATTTTTTGCAGGATTAAGTTTCCCTGCACATTTTGGTGTAACCGCGATTGATTGGGCATCTGCCGGAAAATTTGCAGAAGTTCTTGGATCAATTTTACAGACAATCTTAACAACAGGAATGGCTGTTACCGCTATTATTGCAATAGTATTAGACAATCTGCTTCCTGGAGCTACAAAAGCTGAAAGAGGACTTGAATACTGGGAAACTGAAGCCAGTGAAGAGGCTTGGGAAAAAGCTGAAGCTGAATGGGCAAAACTTGCAGTTGGTGAAGAGCTAAAACTGAACTAATTGAGGCAATTTCAAAAATCAAAGATTTTTAGGAAATTACCTTTTGAAGTTTTCTGATGAATGATTTAACTTTTTATGTAGAATGTAAT
>JABMQR010000325.1 GCA_013202335.1 Bacteroidota bacterium | reverse complement strand
GGTAAAGAAAAAGCGTAAGAAAACTCAGTAAAAGCAGGGAATCAAAAATCGAGAATTGGGCTCAACTACCTGCGAGGAGAATCCTGGTTGCATCTTTCTGTACTACATTTATGAGAGCATAGGAAGTATAGATAATGGTATCGAATTGGATCTTTCTCTTCTGGAAAATGGTGAGGAATTTACCCTTAATCTTCCTGGCGGCAGCGTTTTCGAAGGAACTTACTATAACGGCAGACTTACCGGTTCCTTCAAGTACCCCAATGGTGATATCAAGAGTATTGATATAGTCAGCGGAGTAGTTCTACTTGATGATAAACTCTGGGAACCTGGATTTTAATAACAACTTAAGAGCAGTAAAAAGGTCAGCATACGCTGACCTTTTTTATTTGCTCTTTTACTCACATACCTGTTTATACCTTTACTACATGAAGTGAATTTTTTGCAATGGTATTTATTTATCCTCTATTGAAAAAGAAGTACCCAATGCAGACGGGGGTGAGAATTTACCTTTCTTTTTCCGACCAATCAACGTCATTACCGTAAGCACAATAACAGTAACAATGTACGGTGCCATATTGAGGAAAGATGCAGGGATTACTGTACCGGCAGCCTGCAGTCTAAACTGAATGGCATTAATTCCACCAAACAAAACTGCACCAAAAATTGCCCTGCCGGGATTCCATCCGGCAAAAATAACCAGAGCAATAACTATCCAGCCCCTGCCGCCGGTAACATTCTCCGACCAGCCGGGAGTATATCCCAAAGTCAAATGAGCTCCGCCCAAACCAACAAGCATACCACCAATAACTGTATAGATATAACGTACTTTTGATACTGAAATTCCCATTGCAGCTGCGGTACGGGGATCCTCACCAACAGCCCGAAGGGTGAGCCCGGAGCGTGTTTTATACATGTAAATCCAGGCAATTGGCACTATCAGAAAAAGAGCATAGGTTAGTATATCCTGATTAAAGAAGGCTGAAAGTATAGGAATATCTTCCAGAAATGGAATTGAGTAATCCGTGAAGCTGGCTGCTGTCATACCGACCAGATTTTTCCCATTGGAGGCAGGTCCCAGCCGCTGACCAAGGTAACTGGCAAGGCCGGTACCAAACAATGTAATACTCAATCCGCTTACTACCTGATTTGCACGCATAGTGATACAAAGAAATGCGTGAATCAAAGCCATAGTTCCGCCAATCAGCATAGCTACCACAATAGACAGGACTAAATTTCCTGTGTAAAAGGATACAGTAAAGGCACTAAGGGCGCCCATCATCATCATACCTTCAACACCTAAGTTCAGTATTCCTGCCCGTTCTGTATATATTTCACCTAATGTTGCATAGAGAAGAGAGGTTCCCGCGCCAAGTGTTACTGCAAGCAGCGTTGTAATTAACTGCACTGTTCCGCCTCCTCTTGTTTAACCATTCTGAGCCGGTAATCAGAAAATATTGTACCGGCAAGCAGTGGGAATAGTAATAATCCCTGTAAGACCAAACCCATAGAGGCAGGCAGCCCCATCATCATCTGAATTTGGTCGCCGCCTACAAGAAGCCCGGCCATGATCAAAGCTACAAATACCGCTGCAAAGGGGTTTAACTGCGCCATCCATGCAACAATAATTGCCGTGAACCCATACCCCATATCTATTCCCTTCATAAGACGATGCTGAACTGCCGTAACTTCAACCGCTCCTGCCAGACCGCTTAATGCTCCGGAAACAAGCAGAACAAGAATGATATTCCGCTGTATATTCACACCCTGGCACCTTGCTGCCCGCTGGTTCATTCCTATCATTTTTATCTCAAAACCCCACTTTGTCTTGTAGAGAACAAACCAGAGAATCACCGCAGCTGCCAGCGCAATTATCAGTCCCCAATGTGCCCGGCCTGCAATTCTCGGAAGCCAGGCTTCCCTTGGAAAAGCTTTTGTACCGGGAAAACCGTATCCATCCGGATCACGCCAGGGTCCATAATAGAGATATTCAGCAAAGAGTATGGCAATATAATTCATCATCAGGGTAGTTAAAGTCTCATCCACACCCCATTTCGCTTTTAAAACTGCAGCAATACCAGCCCAAACAGCTCCCGCTGTCATCCCGACCAGCAGTGCAACAGGGAGCAGCATCTGAACAGGAAGAAATGTCCAGAAAATCATAACCCAGGCTGTACCGATTGCTCCCCAGACAAGCTGCCCCTCAGCTCCAATATTCCAGAACCTCAGTTTGAACGCAATAGTAACTCCCAAGCCGGTCAATATAAGCGGAATGGCTTTCACTAATGTCTCAGTAAAACCAACCCAACTCCCAAATGCACCTCTAGCCATATAGAAATAAGTACTAAATGGGTTTGCTCCTGAGGCAGCCAGTACAATTGCCCCCAAAACGAGGGAGACTATAAAAGAAATTATCGGAACGATAAACAGGATTTTTCCTGATCGTGCTTCCCTTTTCTCCAACACCATCCTCATACAGTGCTCTCCTTTACCATTCCGGCCATCATCATACCCAGTTGTTCAATGTTGGTCTCACGAGCATCAACAATTCCCATTATCTTTCCCTCAAACATAACGGCTATTTTATCTGACACCATCATCAGCTCTTCCAGCTCTTCAGAGACAAGAAGTACCGCCGCCTGATTATCCCGCTGTTTAAGAATGTTTTTCCGAACAGCTTCTGTTGCCCCGACATCCAACCCTCTGGAGGGATAAACCGCAATCAGGATTCCCCCGCAGGAATCTATCTCTCTGGCAAGTATTGTTTTCTGGATATTACCACCGGAAAGAAATTTCACCCTTGTTGAGGATTCCGGTGTTACAATTTTAAACACATCAATCATTTTTTTCGCAAAACGAACAATAACAGATCCGTTCAGAATTCCGTTTTTCGACATAGGTCTATTACGGTATCGCTTCATTACCAGATTATCAGCAACACTCATATCACCTACAACACCCATAGCTCCGCGGTCTGCTGGTATATGACTGATACCGTTTTTTATCATTTTTAGAGGAGTTGCTCCTGTTACATTACGTTCATCCAAATACAGGGCACCACTGGTAACAGGCATAAGTCCAGTAATAACTTCAGATAACTCCTGCTGCCCATTGCCTGCAACCCCGGCAATACCCAGAATTTCTCCTTCACGAAGATCCAGTGAAATATGCTCCAGAACTGCCCGGCCTGTCTGATCAATAACGCTGATGTCATCAACATGAACCCTGATTTCTCCGGGTTTGTAGGCATCACGTTCAAGATGGAATAGAATTTCACGTCCTACCATCATTTTTGCAAGATCTTTTGGGGTAACCTCATTTGTCTTACAGACGGCAACCGTCTCACCCTTCCGCAAAACCTGTACCTGATGAGAAAATTCAATAACTTCATCCATTTTATGCGTAATAAAAATAGCTGATTTACCTTCAGCCAGCATCATTCCAATAATAGTATTTAAGTCTCTGGCCTCTTGTGGGGTGAGAACCGCAGTCGGCTCGTCAAGAATCAAAATATCTGCACCCTGATATACCAGTTTAAGAATCTCAACACGCTGCTGTTCCCCGACACTCAGTTCATGAATGAACTTGTCCGGATTTACCTTCAAACTATAGCGTTCTGATAACTCAGTAATTTTATTCCGTACTTCCTGCATCGGCGGGATAAAGGGAAGGTTTTTCATTCCTAAAATGATATTCTCAGCTACAGTCATAGTATCAACAAGCATAAACTCCTGATGAATCATACCAATACCCAACCGCATGGAGTCCTGAGGTGAATGAATCTGCACCTGTTCTCCTCTGATAAAAATCGATCCTTCATCAGGCCTGTACAATCCTGCAAGCACATTCATCAGAGAACTTTTACCAGCACCGTTTTCTCCCAGAAGCGCCAGAATTTCTCCCGCATTCAAAGAGAGGTCTACATGATTATTAGCGGTAACCCCGGGAAAGCGTTTTGTGATTCCCGTCATCCGGAGAATTACTTTGCCCGGAGAATCTTTTTGATTGTCTTTTTCCACCAACTGAAGCCCCCTCTAATAGAGAAAAAACCGGTCGGACAGGATATCCTGTCCGACCGATAATAATAGTTGAGGCTCTTTCAAAATTCTTTGTATTGAAAGAGCGACATATTAATTTGCCGATCCGATAACACCCTGTACGAAAAAGCCCATACCGAGCATTGCACCATCTTCCATAACAGTTCCTTCAGGTACCACTACAGTTCCGTCCTGACCATAGAGAGGTCCGGTAAATACATCCCAGGCACCTGAAACAATTTCCTGCTGTTTAGCCAATACTGCTGTCTGAACATCTGCCGGTACTAAAGGGCTGAAGTCAGAGAGCTTTACGGTGTCTTCTGCAAGTCCGCCCCAGAACTGGTGTGTTTCCCAGGTTCCGTTTATTGCATTTTCTACTGTTTCAGCATAATAGGGTCCCCAATTCCAGACAGGAGAAACCAGTACAGAATCGCCGACAAACTTACGCATGTCTGCATCATATCCTATGCTGAGTTTTCCACGTTCTTTTGCGGCTTTGGGAGGTTCTGTAGTATCCTGATGCTGTGCAAGAATATCTGCTCCAGCGTCAAGAAGTGCAACTGCTGCTTCTCTCTCTTTAACCGGATCATACCAGGTGTATGTCCAAACAACACGAACCTCTACATTCGGATTCATGGCCTGAGCACCAAGTGTAAAAGCATTTATACCCCTAATAACCTCAGGAATCGGGAATGCAGCAATATAACCAATTACATTTGCTTCAGTCATAGCACCTGCAACCATACCGGATAGGTATCTTGGCTGATACATTCTACCAAAAAAGGTGGACATATTATCTGCAGTCTTGAACCCTGAGCAATGTTCAAAAAGTGTATCTTCATTATTCATAGCAGATTCAAGCATATAATCCATATACCCGAAAGAAGTTGCAAAAATCATGTCATATCCCTGCATGGCATATTGTCCCATTACTCTTGCACTGTCCGGACCTTCCTCCACACTCTCTATGAAAGTTGTCTCAACCTTATCCCCAAGTTTCTCTTCCATATAGATTCGACCCTGATCATGCATATAAGTCCACCCCAGATCCCCTGGAGGGCCTAAATAGATAAAAGCAACCTTAAAGGTATCATCTTCCGCAGGAGCTTCCTGAGCACCTTGAGCAAACAGAAAAGCACCTGCAGCAAGCATTACCAGCAGTAGTAAACCGAGTTTTTTCATAATATATTCTCCTTACATGTTTTTTGTATTCCGGAAATTGGTTTTCTGGAATGTTTCTTTGCATAAGACAGTATAGAGTATTGGATCATAGTAAGTCAATTTTTCTTGAGTTTTATTCAGGAAAAAGCAGAGGACGTATCTTTCTTAACATAATACGAGAAGCATTAAGTGCTCCTTTATAAACAACTTCCTCCCCGCTATCTTTGCGAAACTCTTTATGAGAGTAGTCATCATTAATACGCCGCAGAGCATACCAGGGAGAAACTGAGCAAATCAGCGTAGTATCCGGCATTTCAAGCCCCTCTGTGAGGGAGTTGATAAAATCACTTTGTTCCCCGGAGTTCATCATATAATAATTTGTGTGACTGAAAAAATCCTGAGTTGTATGCAGCAGAGCCCCTATCTGGCGGTATACTCTCCGTATCTTCTTTGCTGTCAGAGCCTGCGCAATCTTCAACTTCCTTTCTCTAAAAACCATCTGCCCCATTTCCCAGGCATCCGCATGGGGAGAAAAGGGTATTCGATCAACATGATACTGTCGCTGATACCAAACCCATGATCGGTAATAGACAAATACATTTCCGCGCTCTATCAGCCTCGATTCACGCTTGAATAGTTCCGGCAGCTCCTGTCTGACTGCCTCCCGGGTTATTTTCCTGTGGATCTGGATAAACATTCTCCCTGCCCTTTCAGCTGTCCGAAGCCTGTGGAAGATTCTGTTTTTGCAGCCACGCTTCCTTAACAAGGATTGCCTCAATACCACCAACGTACATCCTGTGATAATCCTTTTTCGGATATAAATCGTGAATTTCCATACTGGAGAAATCTTCCGGAGAAAGCTCCCCGCTATAGAGTTTTTGTGTAATGAGAATCACCGAAGCCTGTGCAAACCCAACTGAAGAACCCGACACCCCCTCAACCGAATCAAGAGAGATCGGCAACAGTCCTGTTTCAGCTGCTTTATCGGTATCTCTGCCGGAATGTGACCCACAGAAATTTAAGGCTTTCTTCCATTCAGGGTCAAAAAACGAGAGGGTATGATGGCTGTTCTGTTCCATAAACTCATAAGTATAACGACTGTAGCGAACAAAGGTATAGGTTACCGGTTGTCTCCAGAGAAATCCAAACCCGCCCCACGCAGCAGTCATAGTATTCCAGGAATCCTTATTTCCGGCAGTAGCAAGAAACCACTCTTTCCCAATTGATGAAAAAGGATTTATGATGAATTGGTCCGGGCTGATACGTACAAAACCCTCAGGCAAACTGTTCATGAATTATTCCTTCGTCGTCGTCTGTTCATCCCCGGATTATTTCCCAAACCATGAGTGTTTTCACCCTCTTTTTCCCGATCCCGGGCATTGGGTCCGCAATCATATCCCTCATCACTATCTCGTCTTCTTCGGAACATCCTGCGCTTTGAGGTTTCCTGATCTCTGCCGATATGATGTGCTGCTTGTTGTTTTGCCTTTTCCGCTTCAGAACCCAGAAGTCTCCATACATGGATATTTGCTGCTATCGACTCGTCTATAGCAACACTCCCTCCGCTGCATTCCACAACTATTGAAGGTGACCTCTGATGAACCTTAATAAGGGATCCAGGTCGGATTTGAAGGCCCTCAAGAATATGCAGCTGGGTATCTTCGTCTGCATTTACGGAAGCCACGCGGCCAGCCTCCCCGGTTCTCATCTCCATTACAGAGACGGTTGGATTAGGCTGGGATCCTGATTCATTCCTGCAGCACACTCCCTCAGGTATCAGCATACCATCAGGACATCTTCTCGGGTGTCCAAGAAGCGTACATATACCGTTTATCAAATTTGTATCGATAATGTGCTCAAACTCACATGCTCCAACCTCATAGTCCCGCATGCCCAGAACATCATATAACAGCCTTTCAGCCAGACGATGAGCTCTGATGAGCTGTCGGCTTTTCCCCTTGCCCAACTCTGTATAGGTTATAACAGAATCATCAAGTACGACGAACTCTTCAGTCTGCAGCTTTTCAACCACAGTGCTGCTGTACTGCTCTCCAAAATATTTTTTTAACCGCATCAAGTCGAGCGGGTCATCGATATTCCCCTGTTTTTCAAGGAGAATCCATATTGCTTCGAGATATTCTTCTGTAATTTTGGTTTCATTCATAGTATATTCTATTATAGTTGAGGCAATTTTAAAAATCTATGATTTTTAGAAATTTTCCCTGATCCATGAATACATGGATTTGAAGTTTGCTTAAGCAAAACTTTTTAAAAAAGTAAAATACAAACAGAGCTAAGACCGCTTAAATGTATCGGTTTTTTGATGGAAGCTCCAACCCCGCATAAATGTCCGGAGGAGAAAACGTGAAACCTTACTTACTAAAAAAGACCCACTGGGGTACCATAAAAGATAACAAATATGATCTTGCCGTTCTCCCATGGGGAGCTGTTGAAGCACATAACACACATCTACCCTACGGCACAGATATCTTTGAATCAGATTATCTTGCAGAGGCATCTGCAAAAATCGCCTGGGAAAAAGGTGCTAAGGTTATCGTTCTCCCCACAATTCCTTTTGGGGTTAATACCGGACAGACCGATATCCTGCTTGATATTAATATGAATCCTTCCACTCAGATGGCAATACTTCACGATATCCTGACGGTATTAAATAGACAGGGGATACAGAAATTCCTGATTCTTAACAGTCACGGCGGAAACAATTTCAAACCCCTGCTGCGCGAACTTGGTCTGGAATTTCCCGAAATGTTTCTCTCCACATGTGATTGGTTTAAAGCCATGGATAAATCTGCTTATTTTACCCATCCGGGAGATCATGCTGATGAGATGGAAACAAGCCTGATGCTGTACTGGGTTCCTGAACTGGTACTTCCCTTAGCTGAGGCAGGTAATGGTACTGCTAAGAAGTTTACCATTGAAGCTTTTAATCAGTCCTGGGCTTCTTCAGAGAGAAAATGGAGTGAGGTTACCGCAGATACCGGAATCGGGAACCCCAAAGAGGCGACCAAAGAAAAAGGTGCCCGGTTTTATGAAGATTTAACACAGGTTTTGGGGAATTTTATCTATGATATCGCAATGCATAAGGGGAGCTGGTATAGGTAATTCTTTAGCCTTGCAGCTTCAACAGCCAAATCTTCTTTATAGGTCAGTAGATCATTATAAATACCATTCATAACTTTCACTGAGGCATAGCGATGTATCGTAATACACCTGCACATAGCTTCGTATGTTCTCTTTCATCCGCTTGAAAAACATAGAGAGGACATCAATCCACCACCCATTAATCCTTACCAAGGATTCCGGTTCATTGAGCTGCTGGAAATAAAGAGACAGTCCGGGTATCGCTCTCTATCTTTGTGTCCAAAATTCACGGTGAATCACGCTAGCGGTTTACAACTTGTCTGGAACCAGCTGCATAATCGGGAAACACCCCGACGCCCACCCCTGCATTCACTACCGCACCAAGACTGCTCTCCTCGGTAGCCTCGAATACGTGTAGCGGTTTTTCATACATCATCTCCACTACTTTCCTCAGGTGACGGTTTTTACGGATACCGTTTCCAGAACCAACCAGATGCGGTTTCTGGCTCCGGACATCCTCAGGAAGCTTGCAGTAGTACCGATGCAGCTCCCATACCATCCCCTGTACAAGCGCTTTCAGCATATGCACGGGAGTAAAATTTTCAGCTGTAATTCCGGAAAATGAAGCTGCCGCATGATCAGCCCCCCGCTCCCCGCGAAATAACGGAACACAGGTAATTTCACTGGTCGAAAAATCCATTTCTACAGTATCTATCAAAGCATACATATCCTTCTTTTCCTCACCGTTAAGCATTCGCAGCGTATCCTGAAAAAACTCCGCCATGAGCTGGTAGGAGTTGCCGCCACCAAGCGATGATACAACATAGAGATACCCCTTCCCAGGAAATGGGCGTGCTTCAAACCCATCGTAATTAACCAGCGTTTCTTCATAAAATGATAACTGGCTCCCTGTACCGTACGTCAGGAGAAACGAATCTTCGATATTCTGCAGTGACCCCATAAATCCCGTTTGATTGTCGGCTAGTGAAAGCACCACCGGAACGAATCGATACGAACCAAGCACTGTCGATGAATCGACCAGCTCAGGAAGAAAATCCGGGGTAAGACCCTCAATATCAAACACCCGGGTGTTGATGGTACGTGTAGTATTGTCGACAAGCCCCAAGCTCGCTGCTATGGTGATATCTGTTACCGGAATACTGCTATTAATAAGACGCATGGTAATAAAATCTACTATACCACACATTTTAACAACGCCTTCGGGTATATTTCCAGTCTGTATGTGGTACTGGCAGGTCACCACACCATATCCGGTGAACACCTGCTGCCCGATAACTTCAGACACCCGTTTCTCCACTTTCTGCCCGCCAATAACCTCCAAGCCTCTCTGATTCTGCCAGGTAAAATAGGGGGTGAGCGGATTTCCATTTTTGTCGAGATAGAGAATCCCGTGCATCTGTGAAGTTACGGAAAGACCGGCTATCGGAGTCCCGTTTGCTGCTTCGATCAGCTCATCAATGACCTCTTTAACCGTTTCCTCAATTTCAGCAGGATTCTGACACCGGTCATGGCTGTAAGGACCTGAGGAAATAAACTGGTTATTTCTTACAGTTACCCGTTCAGTCTTTCTGGTATGGCTGTTGTACAGCACTCCGCAAATGGTAGTGGTACCGATGTCTGCACCAATGATATACATAAAAATATCCTCCTGGCTGGTGGGTTGCCAGTGTTCAAATTCGTGTGGGATAAATATAAAAAATTCGAAAAATCTTCATCAGACACTGGTAGCATAGCAATAAACAGCCTTCAGGTTCTTATCAGTTAGAATCCCATAGGCTTCTGAACATTAGCAAAGATTCATTCGAGTAAATTCCACCGCCTTAGCCGCCAGCTCATCGAGATTTGCACCGGGCATCAGGTCACGCCATAATGCAATATTACGGCCTACGGTACCACCAGGTTTTACAAATGGCTCCATCACCAGCGGACCATCGAAATCGATAGTATCGAGGGCCTCCTTTATCTCGCCCCACGGGATCCTGCCAAGTCCGGGCGGCTTTCGGTTGGTCTCACCCAGATGTAGTGCCGAAAGATGTGATCCGGCGTGGATAATTGCATCTTTGAAAGAATCCTCCTCAATATTCATATGAAACGTATCGAGCAGAATACCGCAGTTCGGACTACCCACCTCTTCTACATATCGAACCGCCTCTTCGCAGGTGTTCAGCAAAAACTGTTCAAATCGGTTGATAACCTCGACATTTAGGATAACACCGTTGTCTTCCGCAATCGTCACCAGTTCTTTCATGCTTTTCAGGCTTTGATCGATAATCGGGCGTTTATCGATTACCCCTTCCGGTAGGGTGGCAGGCCAGTAGCTGTGAATCGTCCCGCCAATCATGCCGCCTCCCATTGAACCCACTGCCTCGATCATTCTGCGCATATATCTGAGCCCGCATTTCCGGGTAGACTCATCAAGTGATGAGACATCGTGAAGGGGAGTCAGGCCGATACCGTAACTTAACGCAATACCGAGGCGATTTGCTTCGTTACGGATCCGGACTTTTTCTGAATCCGACATCTCCACCATCGTGCCACCGTTAAGCTCGAGCTGGTCAAACCCCAGCTGTTTTACTCTGTTGATAAACGGAAAAAAATCAACATCCCATTCTTCAGTCCAGTATGCATAAAAAATTCCGACTTTTCTCATCCACTTCTCCTTGTATCTCATTATATCTGTAAGCTATTCCTGCGGCATAACCAGAATCTTCATCGCCGGCTCAGAATGCGTTTCGAGTATCTTCAGACCCTTTTCAAACTCATCCAGCGGAAGGCGGTGCGAAATCAGGTTCTTAACGCTGATTCGCCCCTCCTGCATCAAGTGCAAAGCCTGCCAGGAGTTGCGTAATGATGTGTAGGTGGAGAGAATTGTCAGCTCCCTCGCAAAGAGGGTAAACGGATTGATGCGCACTTCAGCATCGACATTGGGTACGCCGAACCAGAGGATGGTTCCTGATGATCTGACAATATCGACAGTCTGCTCTAAAACACCGGAAACACCAGTAGCATCACACACTTTATGATAGTAGTTTTTCGGCACATCCTGAAGATCGGTGTATACCTTTCCTGCTCCAAATCGTTTAGCCGTCTCCAATCGATCCGGATCACGATCAGCAACATCAACCAACGAGCAGCCGGTAAGTAAAAGGCTTTGCAGAAGCAGCAGGCCAATGGGTCCGGCACCGATCAGCAGAACCCGGTCTGCAAGCTCAAGATTGAACCGTTCAACTCCATGCAGCACACAGGAAAGCGGTTCCATGAAGGCCGCCTCTTCAAAACTCAGGTCGCCGATGGAGAACACTGCCCCTTCCGGAGCAGTGACAAATTGAGCCATACCGCCGGGACGTGTCACACCAACCGACTGAATGTTCTCGCAGTAGTGCTGTCGATTGTTCAGACATTCATAACAGGTTCCGCAGGAAAGATTCGGTTCGAGTGAAACACGATCTCCAACCTTGAAAGCCCGAATCTCCGAACCGACAGCCCGGACAATACCAGAGAACTCATGACCTGGGATAATCGGATAGGTTCCTTTATAATCTCCTTTGTAAATATGCAGGTCTGTACCGCATATACCACTTGCAAAGACTTCGATGAGCACCTCGTTCACCAGGGGTTCCGGTATATCCGTCTTGACTATCCGTAAGGTATCTTTTTTCTCTATCAGTGCAGCTCTCATATTACATCTCCTACTTGATTATTAATTATATGATTATTCCATTGCATTGGTATTACCGTCATCAATAGGGTACAGACCTTCCTGTCCCTTTGACAGTGTGGTACTCAAGGAAGAAAAAGTCGGGTACAGCGATTGATAAATCTCAAACACCTCATCATAGACTGATCCGGATACAGGATCAGGAGAACAGGTTCTACCAAACTGGATGGCACCGGCCGCATCTGTGTAGGAGGTATAGAGACCTGATCCCACAAAAGCAGCAATGGCTGCCCCAAGGCTGGTAGCCTGCTTCGGTGAAGAAGGTACCTTGATTGGCCTCCGGTAGATATCGCTCATCAATTGGTTCCAGAATGGTGATGTTGCACCGCCTCCGGTAAGTGAAAGTTCATTGACTGCAAGATTATTTTCCAAAAAAACCTGCAGAACGTCACGTAGCGCAAATGCGATGCCTTCAAACACTGACCGGATTATATCATTCCGCCCGTGCCCAAGTGACAGCCCCAGGAAGGCACCTCTGAGATTTTGATTCCAATGAGGCGTCCGCTCACCCATCAGATATGGCAAAAATATAATTCCGTGCGCATCCGCTCCTGAACTTGCAGCAAAATCTTCGAATCGACGGTAATTTCGACCCATTTTTGACGATTCACCGCCGTCAAGTCCATCAATCATCCAGTCAAGTGCTATGCCGGCACTCTGTACGGTTCCGCAAACGGTATAATGCTCACCGTCAATATCAAAGAAGTTCTGTATTCGCATACGTTCATCCAGCAGCGGCTGCGATGCAAGCAGGGAGATCCAGGAGCTGCTGCCGATATAGTTCATTGCCGTAGTCATGCCGCTGACTCCTGCTCCGCGAGTTGAGCATGCGGCATCCCCTCCTCCGGCAAATACCGGGAGTCCGACCGGCAGGCCAAGTAATCCTGCTGCTTCCCGGCAGACTCCACCTACTCTCTCGTGAGATCGGAGAATACGGGGAAACTTGTTCCGATCCAGTTGCACTGCATGCAGCAGGGAATCAGACCATTGCCGGGTATGCAGATCGAGCGCACAGGTAAGTGATGCATCGGACAAATCGGTCGATCCCGGGTTTCCGGTCAGTTTCCCGGCTATATAATCTTTGCTCTGAAGTATCCATGCGGTTTTTCGATAGAGTTCAGGGTATGCTTCCTTGAACCAGAGAATTTTCGGCAACGACAGGTGTGAATCGATCCGATTGCCGGTTATATGAAAAAAATCCTGATCTGAAAGGCTTCGGCGAATGACGGCGCACTCCTGCTCGCTCCGGCTGTCGGCATGGATTATTTCCGGATGTACCGGATCACCATGCTTATCAACAGGGAGCATGCCGTTCATATGGCCGCTAAGTCCTATCCCCACTATTCTTTTTCGGTATTCAGAAGTTTGTGAGATCAATTGCCGGGTACCGGTGATAACGCTTCCCCAATAATCTTCAGCATTCTGCTCAGCCCAGCCAAGTCGTGGGTACCGCGTTTTATAGGACACTGTCACCGATGCCAGAGCAGCGCCGGAAGGAGTGAAAAGAGAACACTTGTTGCTGGTTGTCCCGATATCGAATGTCAGGATTAGGTCTTCTTTCTGCATACTGGTTATCAGATACAGGTAAATGCACCGTCAATGACTATATCAGATCCGGTCGTATACGAAGCTGAATCGCTTGCAAGATAGACAACGGCACTGACCAGTTCTTCGGGTGTTCCCATACGGCCTGTTGGATTCAGATCATTCCAGCGACTTTTCCACTCTTCGGGTGCTGAAAGAGTCATTTCTGTAGCAATGTATCCCGGGCTGATAGAGTTTACACGAATATTATAGGGAGCCCATTCAACAGCAAGAGATTTGGTTAGTAAAATGACTCCTGCCTTTGAGGCATTATAGGTGCACTGCGGCTGCGGTGCGTTTACAATGTGTCCGGACATTGAGGCGGTATTGATAATCGATCCTCCCTGTTGTTCCTTCATAACCCGGCCGGCTGCCTGACAAGTAAGGAATACCCCGGTCAAATTGATATCAAGTACCCGGTTCCATTCTTCAAATGTCATATCAAGTGCTGGTGTATTGATGCAGATACCGGCATTGTTGAAGGCGATATCCAAGCGGTTCCAGGTTTTCACAATCTGCTGGATCATCTCGGTAACATTCTGCGGATCGGTGACATCGCACTTGATTGCCAGAGTCCGGCTCCCGGTTTTGCGCAGCACTTCGGCAGTCTCTTCAGCTTTGGACAGGTCGATATCGACGATGGCAACATCAGCACCGCTTTCAGCCAGGCCGAGGGCTGCGGCTTTTCCAATTCCCCGGGCTCCGCCGGTTACAAAGGCGGTTCTACCCTGCAAGTTCAAATAATTCTTCATCTTTTCCTCACTCTTCTTTAAATTCGTACGTAATCGGTTAGTATTGGCTGGCTTCGGATGTTCCTTATTATCCCTTAACAAATAGTCGAGATGCATTTTTTATAGATCCGTAGATCAGCATGACCCCCTTTCTATAAGTTTCGTAGGTATGCGCAGCTCCCGGTAGGGACCTTCCTCTTTATGAATGCGTCCAAGGAGTAGTTTTGCTGCATTTGTGCCGATCGCCTGAAGATCCTGATCCATTGCCGTTACTGCTGGTTCCATCATACTCAGCCAAAAAGAATCATCGAAGGTTATAAGCGCTATATCCTCCGGTATCCGATAGTGCTCCTGCTTAAGAAAATTGACTGCAGCTATGCCGGAGAGGATATTGCCAGAAAAAATTGCAGTAACTTTTTCTTCCTGCACCATCTGGCGGGTAAGTTCATACATGTCTCCGCTTTTCAGCTCACGCAAGCGCTGCGGCTGACCGCTGCCGGATTTTATCAACTCATCGAGAACAGGTATTTTATGCTTTCGCAAAGCGGCTTTATATCCATCAAGACGCTCATTCATCGTATCGTCCGTACGGGATGCGATAACACCAATTGCACGGTGCCCTCGCTCGATCAGCAGTTCGGTGGCTTGGAATGCCCCTTCATAATTTGTCGACATAATACAGTCTTTCTTAAATCCATAAGGTATCCTGTCGAAGAAAACACAGGGGCACCTATCTCCAATTGCATCTGCCATATAGCTGCAGTCATGACCAACAGGAGCAATGATCAGGCCATCGACATTCTGCATCATCAAGCTTTCGATATTATCCCGCTCTTTTTCCGGATCCTCGTTTGAGTTGATGTAGGTAAGGTGGTACCCTTCCCTGCTCAGGACAGCATCGATATAAACGGCTATATCCATATAAAAATAGTTGGTCAGGTTCGATACAACGTAACCGATCATCTTGGAGCTGCCGCTGCGTAGGTTCCGGGCTACGGGATTTACGTTGTAGTTGAGATACTTGATTGCCCGGTTTACCTTTTTGCGTGTTTCATCAGTAACATTTCTGGTATTGTTAATGACATGAGAAACTGTTGCTGTGGAAACATTCGCGAGTCTGGCAACGTCTTTCATAGAGGCGCTCATGCTGACCAACCTTTCTGGTAAAATTTATTAGCTTTTTATGCGTAATCGATTAACCCTTTTCAGCATACACAGGTCAAAATTATCCGTCAAGAGAAAATTTTCATATTTGTCAAATTGAAAACCATTTGACAAATCAACACAACAATACTATCATGGGTTTAATCGTTTACGCAATCGATTTTTTTCAGTTTCAGGATATTCCTGAAGCAATATCAAGATAGACGCCTGCCGCTGTACCTGACTGCCTTTTTGATTGTTGGTACGTTACTGCAGTTAGCAGGCTGCAGTCATTCTGGTGGAGTAGATGAAAGCCTTGTTCCTAAAAAAGACGAAAGAACTCGCTGTCGAAGATTTGGATTTATATCAGGAGCTTGGAGATAACGATGTTCGGATCGCAATAAAAAATGTCGGTATTTGCGGCAGCGATATCCATTATTACCTCCATGGTGCAATTGGTGAGTATGTGGTTCGGGAACCGATGGTACTCGGTCATGAAGCTTCAGGTATCGTAACTGAAGCGGGGAAGAACGTCACGCACCTGAACGTGGGCGACCGCGTCTGCATGGAACCGGGAATTCCCACCCCGAACAGTCAGGAAACACATCTGGGCATCTATAACCTTGATCCGGATCTGACATTCTGGGCAACACCGCCCATTCACGGTTGTCTTTGTGAAAGTGTAGTGCATCCGGCTCAGTTTGCCTACAAACTGCCGGAAAACGTATCGATGGAAGAAGGAGCAATGGTGGAGCCGCTGGCTATCGGACTGCATGCCGCTACAAAAGCGCAGATCAAACCCGGGGACACTGCCCTTGTCCTCGGCTGTGGAACTATCGGTATTGTTACTGCCCTGGCAGCATTGGCAAGCGGGTGCAGCAAAGTTGTTATCAGCGATATGAAAAGCAGCAAACTCAAAATTACTGATTCCTATGAGAACATTATTCCTGTAGATCTGAATAACGAGGACCTGGGCTCAATCATAGACAACGAGACTAATGGATGGGGTGCGGATATTGTATTTGAGACAACCGGCAGCGAAGTGGTATTCAACTCAATTCATAATTATGCGGCCCCGGGCGGGTGTATTGTACTAATCGGTATACCTGCATCGGGAAAAGCAGAAATCAGTATTACCGGTATTCAGGCAAAAGAACTTCGTCTGGTATCCATTTTTCGTTATGCCCATATTTACAACCGTGCTCTTAATCTCATTGCATCTGGATCGATAAATATCAAACCCCTGATTTCAAAAGTTTATCCTTTCAACAAAAGCATAGAGGCGTATGAGGCGGCTTCAAACCCGAAAGCTGAGTTCATCAAGGTGCAGATAGCATTTTAGTAAAAAGATAGCTGATACCTTTTTACCAGAATTCTTTTCTGGATACGATTCTGCTGTATACCCGCATGCATGCAGGGGTTGCAAACACTGCTGGACACCCATACGTGCATACGTGCAGCATCGGAAACCCTGTGAAAAACCGGACAGAAAAAGCAGAAAAATATTTACAGATAATTTTATTGACGTATGAAAAAATTTATGCTAGCATTATTCTAGTTAATCGATTACGTAATTGATTAACATACACACAATTTCGAACCTGCTGTCAGAGTTCATCCTGCCGAAAAATCAGGAGAGTTTCTGCAACAGCAGACTTTACAGCCTGGAAATGTGACGTGAAAATTCCGGGTACAAACACATGCAACAAAGATTCCCAAAGCAGGTAAACGCTTACGAGTCTTTAATTTTATTAATTTCCAAGGAGGATCGTATGAAGAAATTTTTCAAAATTCTGGTGCTGGCACTCGCACTTGCCATGCTGGTTACAGGAACCCACCTGTTCGCACAGGGAGCAGCCGACGGAGCAGCCGACGGAGGAAAGGTTGTCGTTAACATTGCTCTCCCGAATAATCCTATCTCCCAGGCTCTCGAGAAAATTGCACGGGACGAGTATCAGGTTGATAATGTAGAAGTAAACATCGCAGTATTACCCGAAAATGACCTTCGCCAAAAACTGACCACTGAAGCTTCTACCGACGGTACAACATACGATATTTTCGTATTTGGCCCCTATGAAGCAGCTAACTGGGCAAAGTTCGGCTGGATCGAAAATCTCGAACCTTATTTCGATGATATGACAGCATCTGATGCAGCATGGTACGATCGGGATGACCTAATTCAGGGTATGGTTGGATCACTCTCACTGGATGGTGATTCTTATGCCCTTCCGTTCTACGGTGAAAGCTCATTCATCATGTACAACAAAGAACTCTTTGAGAAAAATGGCCTGACTATGCCGGCAAACCCCACATGGGAAGAAATTTATGAACTGGCAAAAGGTATTCATGATCCGGCTAACGGCATCGTCGGTATGACCATGCGCGGTGCACCCGGATGGGGCATGAGCGGTGCTCCATTTGTAACTATCGTTAACGCTTTTGGCGGACGATTCTATGATATGGACTGGATCGCTACCGTTGATACACCAGAACAGCGGGCTGCATGGAAAATGTACAAAAAAATCCTGCGCGAAGCTGGTCAGAATGACATTCTTTCCTACACTTACAATGAATGTATCGCTCTGATGCAGTCAGGGAACTGCGGTATCTACTACGATGCAACTTCTATTGCACCACCACTCGAGTCAGACGGTTCAGCAGTGCAGGGAAAAGTCGGTTACGCTTTACCTCCACACCAGAAGATGCAAACCAATACTGCATGGCTGTGGAACTGGGCTTTCGGTCTCAACCCGAACAGTACGGATGCCAAAAAGCAAGCAGCTTTTGACTTCATGCTGTGGGCAACTTCCAAAGACTATATCAAGAAGTCTGTAGAACTTGACCCTACCGGTGCAAGCACACCTCCTGCTTCACGTTCATCTACGTATGAACTGGATGCATACAAGAATGCTCCGTATGCTGAAATGACACTGAAAACTCTTGAATCCACTGATTTTACCAAACCGACCCTGCAGCCTGTTCCCTACGTCGGTCTGCAGTACATTGCAATTCCTGAGTTTGCTGACGCCGGTACAAAAATGACTCAGTATCTTGCTGACTATGTTGTCGACAAAATCACCCTTGATGAAGCTATCAAGAAAACCAACGACCTTTTCAACCAGGTTGCAAAAGACGGAGGGTACCAGGACTAATTAGCAAAATCCTGTGCCCTATGCTTCTATGCTTCATTCAATTCATTCAGGCGGTTTGCATTATAATGCACACCGGCAAGATGCCGGTGTGCAGCAGACCGTCTGTATTTACACAACAGGAGGGGATCTTCCCCCCCCTTCTTCTTACAGCAGCCCATCATAATCAAGTGAATCTTCGATTTTACATCATTTTCGCAGAATATGAGATTGCTGTGCGGTAAACACGCATCGTGATGCTGTTTCTGTATAATTTACAAATTAGACTGTTTTTATTGAAAACTTATTTGGAATACTGTAAATCATGCTATATAATACAGATATATCGATTCCAAACAAGATCGAGGATATGCTATGAAGAAGGAAAGTGACTGGCTTTTTTTGTTGCCGGCAATGTTTATAGTTGCCGTTATGACTCAAGTTCCATTCGTACTGACACTTATCTATTCAACACTGAGATGGAATCTCTCCCGACCCGATCTCCCTATCAAGTTCACCGGATTCAGCAATTACCTTCACTTTTTACGAATACCTGACTTTCCTCAGGTGCCGGAGTTCTATTCTATTCTCTGGCAAACAATCGTCATGACGGTATCAACCCTACTCATCTGTGCTGTTGTGGGTTTTCTGTTCTCTATTCTGCTCGATCACAAAATCCCCGGTATCAATATTGCCAGAGTTCTTATTATGGGACCGTTTTTTGTCATGTCAACAGCCAGCGGGGTTATATGGAAAACAACTATTTTCAATACAACCTTCGGTTGGTACGGAGTAATTGCAAAATCTCTCGGGTTTGCTCCGGTAGATCTTCTGAGCTACCACCCCATGGCGGTGATTATCTTTCTCTTCTCATGGCAATGGATTCCGTTCTTTGTACTGGTCATACTCGCCGGCCTGCAGGGTATATCCGCAGATGTAATCGACAGCATGAAGATTGATGGAGCCAACTGGTTTGCTGCTACATTCAGGATTAAACTTCCCATGATCTTCCAACATGTGATGGTTGCTATCATGCTTGGACTTATTTTTATTGTCAAAGAGATCGGTTTAATCCTTGTAACCACAGCCGGAGGCCCCGGCACCCGTTCCTACAACCTGCCGTATGCGGTATACATGGAAATCTTCAATGGATCAAATGTCGGTCGTGCTGGTGCTCTGGCAGCCATGACTGTATTTATTACGCTGGTCGGCGTTAATGTACTTTACCGGCGTATTCAAAAACAGAAAGACCGATACTAACGACAGGAGGTGATGATATGCACGGTAACAATTTACAAAAAAAACAGAAAACGTACCAAATAAAGAGAATGATTCGCACGCTAATTCTAACTATAATTATTTTCACGATAGCAATACTCTACTTTTCACCCATCCTGTATATGTTCCTAACCGCTTTTAAGACGGAGTACCAGGCTGTAAGTCCCAAGCTGTTCTTTAAGCCAACCTTGGAGAGTCTTAAAAATGTGCTGAGCGATAAGAATATGTTTGGGTACTTGAAGAATTCAATTTTCCAGGTTTTCTTTACTACTCTCCTTTGCCTGCTCCTGGCTATACCTGCTTCATTTGCCCTTGCTTTCGGAAAGTTCAAGAAAAAAACCACCAACGGGAAAATCTATGTCTGGTTTATCACGACAATTCTGTTGCCGCCGGTTGCAGTTATCATCCCGCTCTACACTTGGTTTCAGCGATTCAACCTGATCCAGACGCCAGTCGGGCTGCTTCTTGCCTATGTAGGTTTTCATGTACCAATCGTTGTCTGGATGCTGCACTCATTTTTCTCAGATGTTCCGCTATCTATCATTGAAGCCTCTCAAATCGACGGGTGCTCCCGATTCCGACAGCTGGTGTCGATTGCCCTGCCCTTAATACGAACAGGAATTGTTTCCGCTGGTCTGCTGGTTGCTGTTTTTGTATGGAATGAATTTTTTCTAGGATTCAACCTTACCGGGAATTCCACTGCAACGCTACCGGTATATATGGCGCGGTTCAGAGAGCAGCAGGGGATGTTTGTTGCACAACTTTCTGCATCATCAACGATTGCAATCCTGCCGGCTGTTATTTTGGGCTGGATAACGCAGAAGTCCCTGGTGAAGGGACTGACTCTGGGTGCTGTGAAAGGGTAGTGTTCAGAAGCGTGTGGGATTATACAGAGAGGTAACTGAAAAGTGTTTCCCGGTTTTATGAAAATCTGACACAGGTGAGATAATTTCAAAAGTGGATGTGGATGTGGATTGCACTTCCTCCCGCGTCATTAGTTCACATATCGATTGCTGCTTCTTCTAACCCCAATGCCAAAAGAAGAATCAGGAAGATTGGCTTTTTGGCCAATTTAAACTTCGGGAGGATACTCCTTTCCTTTTATGGTGACTTCAACTACTGATACCTTATTTAGATATTCGATAACATTTCGACGGGTAATAATCACAACAGATCTTTCCCCCGACTTTCCACCAAGATCGACAAACCAGACATCTCTACGATTAATGATTCATCCCACTGTTCTGCATTCATCCATGCTTCAGTGTCCTCTGAGTAATTCTTTTTCTCTTCCTGCAAAGCACAAATCCATTTTGTTTCAAATTCATCGATAGTTTTATGTTTAATCCAGTAGCTCAAGGCTTCTCGAATAACTGTAGAACGGGTTTTCTGTTGTTCTTTTGTTACCTTTTCAATAAAAGATATTATGTTGTTATCCAAATTTATTTGATGATTTTTCATGTACTAATTATACATTTTTTTATATGTTTTTTTAATAGTTTTTTTACATTTATAATTGTATAGAATTTAAACTGATGGAATTAAAACACTCTTTCTACAAACAGTAAAACCCAGTTCAGTGCCCCGCCAAGAAGTATCGTAGATATATTTATTGCCAGAAGCATCAAAATCCCTGCTTTAACCCCGGCTTCCTTGAATATAGCAACGATATTCGCAAAACAGGGAATAAACATCGTAGTAACAACAACTGCAGTTATGCTCTGGGAAAAGTTCAGCATCCCATCCTGAGAAAGACGTAAAATTAAACCAGCGGCAGCTTCCTGTCTGGCCAGCATTAAAATTAATGCATCCACCATCTGAATAGGGAGTCCAAGCCACCTGACAACCAGAGGATTCAAAGCCTGCTTTGTAAGGTCGAGAAGCCCTGATAAATCAATAAAGAAAATAACCAAAGCAGCTATGACAAAAATAGGAATAGCCTCTTTCAAAAACCACCAAACACGATAACCCGTTTTTTTGTAATAGCCGCAAGAGAAGGAACCCTGAAAGGAGGAAGTTCCTGAATAAAAACCTGTTTCGTATCATTGGGTATAATTCTATTGAGTACCGTACCGGTAATAACTTCCACTAACACAAGAATTACACCAGCAATAATGAAAGCGGAGAATCCGGCATTCCCAAGAATTGCCATATTCAACCCCAGCTGTGCAGAACAGGGAAGAGCAAAAGCTATTAAGAAAATCGCAATCAAACGCTCTTTTCGCGATTTAAGGCTTCGTGTTGTCATAGTAGCCATTGTTTTACAGCCAAATCCAAGTATTATCGGCATTACCGCTTTACCCGACAGCCCAAGTCTGTTAAAAGCTCTGCGCAAAAGCAGCGAAAGGTTGGGGAGATACCCAATATCCTCAAGCAGCCCAAGAAGCAGGAAAAAAATGGTCAATATCGGAAGGACAGTTATTACGGCATTAAATAATCCTAATGTCAGAACTCCGTAATCCCCAATAAGAAGATTTTTCCAAAAAACAGATGATATGCTTTGATCGAGCAGGGAAACTACAGGGGTACTGATAAGTTGGTCCAGTTTCCCGGAAAACCATCCGGCAGCATCCACAACCAGGAGATAGGAGACAAAAATAAATACTGCAAGAAATAAGAAGCCCCAAACCGGGTGGCGGCTGTAGTAAGCTGCATTCCCTGCAAAAACACCATCTTTTGTTCGCTGTACACGTTCACTGCTTTTAACCACTCTATTATAGATACCGTCAACCCAATTTCCACGCTCTTTCATGATCATCACAGATGGATTCCCTGTGACGTTTTCCAGCAGTGCCTTTTTTTTCTGATCTATATCTTTACGTATTTCTTCAGACAGACCAAAGAACAAATAATCTGATCCTTTCGTTATGCTGTCAGAAATATATGGATCATCCATCATACTGAGAACTGCACACTGGCGACCCCATCCAATTGTATCCGGAATCAGAGACCTCAGTACATTCAGCTGCTGTTCAACAGGGTCGGGATAAATTATATGAGTTTTATATTCAGCAGCTTTAACCACTGCCTCCTTCACATCATATACACCCCATTTCCCGGTTTCCCCAACCTCTATCACCGGAACCTGGAGAATTCTTGAAAGAAGATCGGAATCAATCTTATTCCCGGATCTGGTAGTTTCATCTATGGAAGTCAGACAGATAACAAGAGGAATGTTCATGTAGAGAAGTTCTGATGTCAGGTACAAGGACTGTTTTAACCGACCGGCATCTATGCACTGAATCAGAATGTCCGGCACAGTCCCGCATACCTCTTTTCTGAAAATCAGCTCTTCTTCGGAATTTGCAAGAAGCCCGTTCATACCGGGAAGATCTGATACATTATATTTAGTACCCTGAAAGGTATACTTATCATTCTGGGGGTCAATGGTTGTCATGGGATAGTTGGCAACCAGACCATATGCCCCGGTCAGGCGGTTAAACAGTGTAGTTTTTCCTGTATTTGCCAGTCCGGTAATTATAATATTTTTTTGTGACAGCTCTCTCTTCATAACTGCAACATAATGATATAACAGTCATCAGTCAATAAGCTCAAAACTTGGTCTGTTTATTGTTAATTTTGACACTTTATTTTAATTGTATGATATTCTGATCTTTGAAACGATTCTTCTTGTTCATACGGTTGAATCAATGAGTCATTATCAGTATAGTATTGCATGAAGATTTGACACTATTCTAAAAGGTCGAAATTTTGATTAATGGATGTTGTCAATTTATATCGCAAGGAGCTAAAAGTGTCCGTAATGCAGCAAGGATTAGTCCTTATGATTACCGGAATGGCAGTAGTATTTGCATTCCTGGTTATTCTTATTTTTATTACAAAACTTCTATCCGTAGTGGTACTTAAGTATTTCCCTGAGAAAGAAGTTCCACTAAAGCCAACCCCACCAGCCGCACAGGCTATCGGGTCAGCACCCGTTGGTGCACATGATGGGGCTGAAATAGCCGCAGCTATCGCTGCCGCCGCAGCCTATGCAAAACGTTAACGAGAAGGTAGTGTATTTATGAAAAAACGTGTAGATTTTATGGTTACGGCATTTCGTGACGGCTTTCAGTCCGTATATGGTGCCAGAGTTTTTACAAAAGATTTTATGCCCGCAGTTGAAGCTGCATCACTGGCAGGAATCCGTCACTTTGAAGCTGGCGGTGGTGCCAGATTTCAGTCTTTATATTTTTATGGAAATGAAGATGCTTTCGACATGATGGATGAGTTTCGCAGGACAGCAGGTCCTGACGCAAACCTTCAGACCCTCGCGAGAGGTGTAAATGTTGTTGGTCTCGATTCACAGCCCAGAGATATTATCAACCTCCACGCAAAATTGTTTAAAAAACATGGGATTTCAACAATCAGAAACTTTGATGCATTGAATGACGTAGACAATCTCATCTATTCCGGGCAATGTATTGTTGATGCAGGCCTCAATCATGAAGTTTGTGTAACAATGATGGCACTTCCTCCGGGAGCTTCCGGTGCACATGATCCGGATTTTTATGAAGGTACCCTCCGAAAAATACTTGATGCCGGTATTACCTTCGATTCAGTATGTTTCAAAGATGCTTCCGGAACAACAACTCCGAAGGTTGTCTTTGACTCAATCAAGAGAGCAAGAAAACTCCTCGGAAAAGATGCAAGAATAGTATTTCATTCACATGAAACTGCCGGAGTCTCAATTCAGCAGTACATGTCAGCAATCGAAGCTGGGGCAAATCAGGTAGACCTTTCAATGGCACCGGTTTCCGGTGGAACCTGCCAGCCGGATGTAATTACTATGTGGCATGCACTTCGAGGCACAGAGTATGATCTGGGAATTGATATTGACAAGATTATGGAGGCCGAAGAGGTTTTTAAGGAGTGTATGGCAGATTACTTCCTGCCGCCTGAGGCAACAATGGTTAATCCGCTCATCCCTTTCTCTCCTCTACCCGGCGGCGCACTTACCGCAAATACACAGATGCTCAGGGATAATGGGCTGATGGACAGATATCATGAAATAACCATGGCAATGGCTGAAGCTATTGAACGCGGCGGTTTTGGAACATCTGTAACTCCTGTTTCTCAGTTCTACTTTCAGCAGGCATTCAATAATGTCATGTTTGGTCCCTGGAAAAAAATTGCTGAGGGCTATGGTAAAATGGTACTTGGTTATTTTGGAAAAACTCCTTTAAAACCGGATCCTGAAATTGTTAAACTCTGTCAGGAACAGCTGGGCAAGGAACCTACCACTAAACTTGTTGTAGATATTAATGATGCAGACCCGACAAAGGGTATGAAACAGGCTGAGGTAATGCTTAAGAAAGAGAATCTACCTGTAACTGAAGAGAATATCTTTATCGCTGCAGCCTGTAAAGAGAAGGGTATTCAGTACCTTAAGGGTGAGGCAAAAATAGGTGTCCGGAAAATTGAGAAGACAGCTGAAGTAGAAGCCGCTCCGGCAGCTCCTGCAGCAAGTTCTCCGGAGGGATATACTGTCACCGTAAACAATACGCCATATGGTGTTAAAATTCAGGGCGATATTGCTGTCGTTAACGGTGTAGCATACAGCATTAATATCAAAGACGGTATCGATGCAGCTGCTTCACAAACTTTGGCAGCTCCAGCACCTGTTGCTGCTGCCGGACCTGGTACCGATATAAAAGCACCAATGCCTGGTCTGATCCTCAGGATCGTTAAGCAGGTTGGTGAATCAGTTGCTGATGGTGAGCTGGTACTTGTTATGGAAGCTATGAAAATGGAAACAGAGATTTTCGCTCCCTGCGCAGGAACAGTAACAGCAATTAATGTCTCACAGGGTGACCAAAAAACAGCTGGTGACATACTTGCTGTAATTTCGCCTGCCGGACAGACTTATGCACAACCGGTCGCACCTGCTGCCCCCGCTGCTCAGGCTCCCAAAGCTCAGGCACCGGTTGCCAGGGTTCCCGCTGCTTCTGCTGGAACAGGTTCCAACATTACCGCTCCTATGCCCGGGTTGATTCTCAGAATTGAGAAACAGGTTGGCGAGGCAGTTACGGAAAATGAGTTAGTACTTGTTATGGAAGCTATGAAAATGGAAACAGAAATTTTCGCCCCGTGTGCCGGGACCGTAGCCTCAATTAATGTAGCTCAAGGTGACCAGAAAAAAGCTGGTGACCTTCTCGCTGTTATTAGCTAGGTATAAGGAGTCAACTGTATGGATTTAGGACGTGCATTACTGGAATTCTGGGGATCCACTGGTCTGGTGAATATTACCTGGGGTCAAATTGTAATGATTCTGGTTGGGCTTGTACTGCTTTTCCTTGCTATCAAGAAAAAATTCGAGCCTCTCCTGCTGGTACCCATTGGGTTCGGTGCAATTCTCGCAAATATCCCATTAGCATTTATTGCAGATGCAACACAAAATGGTTTTATTGGAATACTCTATCACTCCGGTGTAGAAACCGGTCTATTCCCGCTTCTGATCTTTATGGGTGTTGGGGCTATGACAGATTTCGGCCCGCTTATTGCTAATCCGAAAACATTAATTCTTGGTGCTGCCGCTCAGTTCGGTATATTTGTCGCCCTTCTTGGTGCTCTGGCACTTGGGCTGACTCCCTGGATTAATTTTAATCTGTTTGATGCCGCCTCAATAGGAATAATCGGTGGAGCTGACGGACCTACTGCTATCTATGTAACCAGCAGGCTCGCACCGGATCTGCTTGGTCCTATTGCGGTTGCCGCTTACTCATATATGGCACTTGTACCAATAATACAGCCGCCTATCATGAGACTCTTCACTACAAAAAAAGAGAGAATGATCAAGATGGAACAGCTTCGTCATGTGACCCAGCTGGAAAAAATCTTATTTCCTATCTCAGTTCTTGTAGTCTGTATCATCCTGCTGCCTACAGCAACACCGCTTATCGGTGCGCTTATGTTCGGTAATCTTGCAAAAGAGAGTGGAGTTGTAAATCGGCTTTCAGACACTATACAGAATTCTCTTATCAATATTGTTACCATTTTCCTTGGTCTGGCAGTTGGTTCAAAGATGCAGGCAGATAAATTCCTTAAGCTGGAAACTCTGGGCATTCTCGCCCTTGGTCTGATAGCGTTTAGTATCGGAACAATGACCGGTGTTCTGCTGGCAAAACTGATGAACAAGATGTCAAAAACTCATCACATTAACCCGCTCATCGGAGCAGCTGGTGTATCCGCAGTACCGATGGCAGCCCGTGTTGCCAATAAAGTCGGCCAGGAGGAAAACCCTCACAACTTTCTGCTCATGCATGCCATGGGACCAAATGTTGCCGGTGTAATCGGGTCGGCTGTAGCCGCTGGTGTTCTGCTTGCGATTGTTCCGGTTCTTGGTTAAAATTCGGTAAACCGAATTTTAACTCAGGAGTTTGGATTACCAAACTCCAAGCCATTGTTTAATCAGTAATCCGAATTTAACCAATTACAAGCTGTTCCTGAAAGGGAGCAGCTTTTTGGGGTTGTTTGTAATATTAATTTAACAATAACTCTTTTGTTAGGGTTATTCTGAATAAGTTGACCTCTCTCAATAGATTATGCCAGCGGATTTTCCCATCGTATATCTGCAAAGCGGGAAAAATCCTGATCGGCTGAACAGAGAATAAGACCATGATCCAAAGCCAGAGCAGCCAAATAAGCATCGGGAACCAAATTCCCCTGCGGACAGGTCTTAGTATATAGATGTGCAAAAATAGTATAAAAATTAGCAGATGGCTGCGGGACCCACACTGATTTACAGTCAAGCCAATAGGCAACTGTTTGCCAAGCTGACTGCGGAAGTGCCGGCGGATTGAAAATACGGGAGTTGGTTACAATCCGTAAAAAAGCGGTGATATTTACCCAAGGGATACCAACCGGGGCATTCCCATTTAACTTGCTGTCAAGCCATTTCTTTGCCTGCGTATGCTGCGGCACCGAGTCAACGGCCGCATACACCAAAAGATTTGCATCCACAAGAATCATGAATAATCCTCTTTTTCAGCAGCCGCCAGAATATCAGCAACGGAGTCGAGATTGGGATACCGGCAGGGTCCTGTATGCAGGCTGGGCGTTTCATAATGAGCCGGCCTTTCCGGCCCTGGCCGTTTTTCCATGATACCCAGACGCAGAACCTCATTGACGACCTGTTTGAAGGGTTTTCTCTCTTTTTCATGAATACTGCGCAGCATGGTCGCGACATCATCATCCAAAGTTATCGTTGTTCTCATACTCATTTACACAGTATATCGCCAGGATGTTCTGATGTCAATGCTTTGATGCCTTGATGCATCCATATTCCCTATTCTCCTTGTTCTGCAGCTCAATAACTAAACTGACAAAATTGTTTTTCCAATAACAAGTTAGGAATGTGAAATATGTCATTAGCAAATAATGACTTATGTCCGCTTCCCGGCTTCTTTACTACAAAAGTCAGGACAAAAATTTTCTTCTCTACAAAAAAAGAGAATGCTCAAGATGGAGAAGCTTTTATTATCTTTAGATATACACTTATATGATAAACGATGTTTGACGAACTGTTAAAATCTCAACTATACTAGTAGTATGAAAAAAGTAAAAATCAGCAAAGTTAAGCATAGAACCTTATCAGCACTTCTCCTGTTGCTGTTTTTGATCATTATATCCAGTTGTGAAACGTACATACCTGAAACAATAGACCAGAACACTATTCCGTCCACTCTGGAACCCGTCTATCAAAAAACGATTGTGATTAACGAACTGGCGGGCTGGAATACCTATCTCCTGGAAGATGAAGACGGTGATTATTCTGACTGGGTTGAACTCTACAATATTAGCACTGAACCGGTAAACCTGAAGGGATGGTATCTATCTGATGATCGCCTAAAACTAAATAAATGGATGTTTTCAGCAACCTATATACTTGATCCAGGTGAACACCTGATTATCTATCTATCGGGAAAAGACCGAAGAACCGGGAGAAACGACTCTCAATATCATACTAATTTTTCAATTAATAATTCAACAGAAATACTGTTCTTAACATCCCCTGACAGGATTATTCAGGACATCCTTGAGTCCCGGGCCCCTTTGTCCAATCATTCTATAGGTCGTACTCTTGATGGCCTGCCCTCCTGGAATTATAACCTATATCCAACACCCGGGGAGATAAACTCTCTTACAATTCCCATACCGAAACTCTCCCATACAAGTGGCTTTTATAATTCAGATCAACCATTAGTTATCACAGCAGAAAATATCCCGGAAGAATATGAGCTTAGATACACAATTAGTGATGGTATAGAGATTGATGAACAGGATCAGGCTTTGAACCGATACGAATGGGGATATCCTTCAAATGTAACCGGAATTCTTTATACCGGAAGCATACCGATTGAAAAGACATCTGTACTGAAAGCACGGCTATACAAAGGACTGACTGCCGGACCGGAAGTAGTGAACACCTATTTTATAGATGAAGAGATCCATATTCCGATTATTTCTCTTACCACAGATCCTGCAAATCTCTGGTCTGATGAGACAGGAATCTATGTAGCAGGCAATGACCCTAATAATCCAAATTATCGACAAGAGGGGTGGGAAGTTCCTGCACAATTTACCTATTTTACCGATTCTTCAAAACAAATACCCGATATAGATATTCCTGTAGATTTACGAATTTTTGGTTCTGCAACCCGGGAGTTTCCAAATAAATCTTTGGCAATCTATTCACGTGATCGGGAAATCCCAAATTTATTTTTTAGCAACAATTCTGGGACAGTTTATTCATTATTACTCAGAACAGGAGCCTCAGATTTTACAAGAGCAGTAATGCGTGATATCGTCACTAGTGAGCTGGTTAAGCAACTTGGAATTGATGCTCAGGATTACCAACAAACCCTATTATTTATTAATGGACAGTTTTGGGGAATTAGTAATATTCGTGAAAAAATCAATGAAGAGATGATTGAGGACAAATATCAGATAAATCCCGATGAGTTAGATCTGGTCTTCGGAACGTTCAGTACTGACCCAAGAAATGGGACAGTTGATGCCTATAGTGAGATGTATAAATTCATTACTGGTTCCAACCTATATCTCGAAAAGTATTACAATCAAGTTGAAAGTTATATCGATATTGATTCTTTCATCGACTATATCATTGTTGAAACCTTTATCAATAATAGTGACTGGCCGGCAAATAATGTAAAAACATGGAAATCATGGGAACCTAATTCTGTTTGGCGCTGGATAATCTATGATACCGATGCCTCATATGATACAGAAGAATTCTGGTCAAAAACTAATCCTTTAGAAGATAAAGTAATTGGACGGGCTGATTTTGATTCAATAAATCGTTTAATAGAAATCAGTGATACAAGTCAAGTTGTACAAATCTTTAATAGCCTAATGAGTAACAAGAACTTTAAAGATAGATTTATCCAAAGATATGAAGAGCTAATAGGTGCAGATAATGGTGTTATTGTAAATCCTGAGGCCCTTCTTGGAACAAACCGTATCACCTCAATCATAGATTCCATTTCTGAGAACATTGAACCCTATATTCCACGGCAAATAACTCGATGGCTGCCTGAGCGTCTATCCTATATGGTTACTGATGCTGTTGGCTACGAGGATAAATCAATTAATCGTTGGTACCACAATGTAAATGTCTTACGCGATTTTGCAAGTCAACGCCCCGATTATATTGCCCGGTTTTTGCATGAGATGAATAAAAGCTATGTGCCTACAGAGAAAAATATTATTGAAAACGGTTCGTTCGATGATCAATATACAAATTGGAATATCTATTGGAGCAATGATGTTTCCGTACAAAGTGTAGTGTCAATAAATAATAATAATATCGGTGAAGTAAAAATATCTGACTCCTACCAAACATCAGGAACGCCAGCACCCACTGGTATTTTAGCATTCGTTTATGATGGAATTGATTTACATAAAGAAACAACATATGAGTTAACCATCAGTATCAGAAGTAATAAGGAACCACAACAATCCGAGAGCATACTAGCATATCTTTTTAAGATATCACCTGATTACACAAGGTATGCACAAATTGAGATTGTCCCAACACAAGAGTGGCAAACAGTAAAAAAGTTTTTACAGTAAAAGCAGAATCCGATCCTGATGCCCGGCTGCAGTTCAGAGTAGGAAATCTGCCGCCTGGTACCACGATCTATTTAGATGATATTTCGCTCATGGAACTGGAATAATAGGACTTGATATGATTAAAAAAATAATTCTGCCCATAGTTCTCATGCTTGCCCTCCTCTTCACCCTTTCTGCTCAAGAGGTACCGGAATTCAAGGTTTCTATGCTAAAAATCAATGAAGTTAGATCTACTGGTGATTTTGATTTTATTGAAATCTACAATACCGCCCCTTATGGCGTTATGTTTCCAGATAGCTGGTATCTTCTTGATGGAAAGCTCAACTATTTAGAAGCCGTCTCTATTCCAGAAGGTACTATCATTAACTCTAAAAGTTTTCTACTGGTTATTCCAGATCAGGAATCGTTTTCAGTTCCCATTCCACTTCCTGAAGGTATTCCCGTTATCTATGCTACGAAAACCTTTAATTTTGGACTAAAAGCAGGAGATGAAGTCCGGCTTATGTATAACAAGAACTCACAGGAAATTCTGGTGGATATTCTGGGATGGGGCGGTGATGCAAACACCTGGGGGTACTTTCCTGATGGCAGTACAGAACTCTATGACAACCTGATTCCAACCCCGGGAGAACCGAATATCCCCTATCCTGATCTGCAGGAAAAACCATCACTGCGAATTAATGAAATCCAGACAAAAGCATCCTCTCTGTTCCCCTATGATTTTATCGAGTTATTTAATTACGGCTCTGCGCCAATTTCCGGCAAGGGAATATCCGCCTCTGATAGTACCGGATCTCCCAGCCTGGAGCTGCCGGAAGATCTGGTTATTAACCCGGGAGAGTATCTTGTACTGGTTCCCAATGAATTTGAGTTACCGGATATTGCTTTGAGCAATGTGGTGCCAAACAGCTCAGCTGAAGCTGTTTTTGGATTGGGAAAAAGTGATTCTGTACAGCTGTTATTCCAGGGAGCAGTTGTAGATACCTTTTCATGGGAAGACGACCATCATATCAGCATTGGATTGATGGGGACTGACGACTTGATATGGGTACGGGATTTACTGCCAACTCCCGGAACAGAGAATAAAAGACGTTAATTGCAATAACAACAATTACAATTATTAATTTTATAGGAGACTATTGTGGGAAAACGAAAAGATTACATCGGCTGGGACGAATACTTCATGGGTGCGGCACTTCTCTCAGCACAACGATCAAAAGATCCATCGACACAAGTTGGTGCATGTATTGTGAACAAGGATAAGAAAATTGTAGGCGTAGGATATAATGGTTTCCCAAAAGGCTGCGATGATGATATTCTTCCCTGGTCCAGAGAAGGAGATTTCCTTGAAACTAAATACCCATTTGTATGTCATGCAGAGCTGAACGCAATCCTTAACAGTATCTCACGGGATCTGACAGGATCATCTATCTACATTGCTCTTTTCCCCTGCAATGAGTGTGCAAAAGCAATTATACAGTCCGGAATAGAGGAAATCATCTATCTCTCAGATAAATATGCAGCGACAGATATCGTGAAAGCCTCAAAAATGATGCTCGATCAGGCTGGGGTAATATACCGGCGATTAATTCCAAAACACAATAAAATTGTTCTCGATCTCGTTGTGGAGGAGTAGCATATGAGTAATGCACGTTTCCTTGTTGTATGCCTGAATCCGACTTTCCAAAAAACAATTGTGCTTTCAGATCTGCTGGAAAATGAAGTCAACCGCAGTAATAAGTATCATCTTACATTGGCGGGAAAAGGCGTCAATACAGCCCGTATTCTTATGCAGCTGGGAGAACAGGTCAGACATCTGACACATCTGGGCGGCAGCCTTTCAGATTATTTTCTGTCATTAATTGAAATTGACGCGATACCATTCCTCTGGGTTGAATCCGGAAGTGAAATTCGGACCTGCTATACCCTGTTGAATTCCCGTAATCACACTACAACAGAAATTGTTGAAGAACCGGAAGCTGTTTTAGAAACAACTTATGAAAAAATGCTGGCAGCATATGAAGGAGCTCTTCCTCATTACGATGTGGTTATCATTGCCGGAACGAAAGCCCCGGGATATCCTGATACTGTAATACCGCAAATGGTTTATAGTGCAAAAAACCAGGGGAAAATCGTAATCCTGGATATTAAGGGTTATGATTTACTAAATTCACTGGAGTACAAACCCGATATTATTAAACCCAATTTCTCAGAATTTTTACGAACCTTTTACCCGGAAGCAGACCAAGGAGAGCATACAATTCTCCCGGAGCATAAAAGTTTTGTAATTGAACAGATGGAAATGATCTACAGAAAATTCAAGACTATTTCCGTCATCACTTCAGGGGTAAACCCAACCCTCTTTTTTGAAAATAATCATGTTTCTTCTCTTCCGGTACAAAAAGTAATCCCGGTAAATACCATCGGGTCAGGGGATGCTTTTACTGCTGGTATGTCATCAGTACTTGCTTCCGGCGGCTCAATTAGTGAAGCGGTAAAAAAAGGACAGGAGTGCGGTGCCCGAAACGCACTGCATCTGCTTCCGGGAACTCTTATTTGATAACCAGATACAGTTCGATACACCTATGAAGTCATATAAGAAAGGGAAAAGCCGAACAGCTTCTCCCTTTCTTTTTTACTATCAACAGAACCTAGCTTTCCTGCTGACCAAGCACATCTTTCTCAGGATCAGAAGAAATTTTCTGGCTTTTCAGCTCTCTTGGTAAAACAATATTAAGAAGAATAGCTGTTAATCCACCAGTGGTAATTGGACTGCTAAGCATGCTCTTAAAAAACGGTGAAAAGCTCTGAAGAATCTGAGGTGTAAAAACTACCCCGTATCCAAGACCCAGGCTGATTGCTATGATAAGAACTCCTCTGCGGTTTAAAACACTTGTCGCAATAATACGAATACCGCTTGCTGCAATGGTACCGGCCATAACAAGCATTGCGCCGCCGATTACTGAGTTGGGAATAATACTGAAAATCCCACCAACAATGGGAAACAGACCAAAGAGCACAAGAAAACCGGCAATATAGAAACCGACATATCGACTCGCAACACCAGTCATCTGGATTACCCCATTGTTCTGACTGAATGTGGTATTGGGAAAGCTGTTAAAAACTGCCGCAATCGCAGAGTTGATACCATCACCAAGAACACCACCGGAAATACGTTTCACATAGAGGTCTCCCTCTACAGGCTCACCGGATATCATACTTGTCGCGGTGAGATCACCCATTGTCTCAACAGTAGTGATCAGATAGAGCAGACACATAGGAATCACATACGGCCATGCAATAGATATTCCGTATTTAAATGGGATAGGGGCAGTAATGATACTCAAACTACCCATTGCTCCAAAATTCACTTTTCCCATCGCTGCAGCAACTACATACCCTACCAGCATACCTAAAAATATAGATCCCATTCTGAACCATTTATTCTTGATCCTGTTAAAAATAACAATAGATACAAGAACAATACCAGCCAGCATAAGGTTCTGCCAACCTGCAAACAGATTTGGTTTGTTTGCCAGAAGCCATGCACCGCCGCCTGCATCACGAATACCCACTGCGATCAGGTTAGTACCTATAAGCAGTACAATGATACCGCTTATCAGCGGAGTTATTATTTTCCTGAGAAATGGGATAAACCGACTGAATACAATCTCGACTACAGAACCTAGCAGACAGGTTCCGATAATTGCTGCAATCATCTGTTCCGGTGTTCCTCCGGCACTTTTAATACTTAACCCAATTGCGGTAATGGTTGCAAGAAATGTAAAACTTGTTCCTTGTATGGAAAGCAGCCCGGAACCAATTGGTCCAATTTTTTTACATTGAATGAATGTAGCAATACCAGACACAATCAAGGCCATGGAGATTAAATACCCCTTCATAACCGGATCAAATCCCAAGGCTCCTGCAACAACAATTGGAGGAGTTACTATTCCAATAAAAATCGCAGCCATATGCTGCAGAGCTGCCACTACTGTCTGACCCAGAGGTGGTATGTCAGTTAAATTAAAAATTAGTTCTTTTTTTGCATTCTTCTCTGCGTGTGTCATTAAACACTCCTTTTTCCTGTTTTTTACATAGTAGCACATAACTGTAATAAAACAAGTTAATTTGTTGCATGTTGTTGCAAATCCCCCGGAAGATTATTGTGCTTACCCTTTTCATATTGTACACTAAAGAAGATTTCAAAAAAACTATAGTCCAACTGAAAGATGGGAATGCACAATGAAACAGGAAAAGCCTTTTAGAAATGACGGATTTGCAAAAGTTACCGGAAGAGCTGCATATGCTGATGATTATTCTGTATCAGGTATGCTGCATATGGTTCCGGTATATGCGGATTATGTTGCAGCAAATAATCTTACCATTGATTATCAAAAAGCTCTCGAGGTTCCTGGATGTGTTCGCATCCTCACCGCTGAAGATGTTCCCGGAGTTACAAGCTTTGGTCAAATCGAAAAGGATTACCCAATCCTTGCGGTAAAAAACATTCGGTCCTGGGGAGATGTCTGTGCACTTGTGGTTGCGCAAACACGGGAAGCCGCATTGCAGGCAGCCGAACTTGTCGATATAGCGGCAGACCCTGTAACCCCCGTTCTCTCCATTGATGATGCTCTCAAGGATGATGCACCGCTTGTCCCGGCATTTGGAAACTCCAATATTGTTGCTGAACACAGACTCCGGCATGGTGATCCGGACAAAGAGTTTGAGTTATGCGAACTTATACTTGAAGAGGAATTTGAAACACAGGCAGTTGAACAAGCATATATGGAACCTGAATCAGCTCTTTGTATTCCAAGACATGACGGGGTAATTGAAGTATACGGCAGCATGCAGCATCCCTTCAGTACCAGACGATTCACTGCGGCTTTTCTGGGAGAACCGCTATCCAATATAGAAGTCTATACCATAGCCGTTGGCGGCGGATTTGGCGGTAAAGACGACAACGCTGCAGCAGTATGTGCAAGAGCTGCTCTGGCAGCCAGACTGCTGAATCGACCAGTAAAATTGACGTATAAACGTGAATGGTCATTCAGAGAGACCTATAAACGTCATCCCTACAAATTGAAATATAAAGTCGGGGTCAGCAGTGAAGGCGAGATACGTGCTGTTAAGGCTGAAATGTATGCCGATTCCGGTGCATATCTTTCTGTAACACCATGGGTGACATGGAGATCAACTGCACAATGCTTCGGCCCCTATGCAGTCAAAAATATTCATGCTGATATCTATGGTATTGCCACAAATAACATATTCAACGGGGCGATGCGTGGATTCGGTGCACCCCAGGTAAACTTCTCAGTAGAGCAAATTATGGACATTGCAGCTCATACACTCGGTATCCACCCTCTTGGCATGCGCAGGATAAACATGGTGAAACAGGGAAGTGAGACCGTAACCGGTCAGATACTTGATACCCATACTGTCAGCCTGGAAGAAGTTATGAATAAAGTTGCTCATGAGATCGGCTTTAGAAAAAAGTATGAAAAATGCTCTTTCGGCGACTCGGGAAATGATGAATTATATGGAATTGGTCTTGCAATAAGCTATCGGGGATCCAGTCTTGGTGCGGAAGGAATGGATTTCTGTTCCTGTATCATTAATGGTCAGTTTGATGGATCGCTTATGCTGGAGACCGGTATTCATGAAAATGGACAGGGATCAGATTCTGTCATGATGCTTGTTCTTGCAGAAGAGCTTGGTGTTAATATTGAGCGGATTCGTTACCGCAGATCTTCTACCAGTAATATCCCGGACAGCGGGACTACCGTTGCCACCCGTGGAACAATAATGGGAGGAAGTTCCGTAGTTAAAGCCGCCGGGGAATTCAAGTCACTGCTTTCAAAAAACCTTGCTGAAAGGTTACGCTGTAAACCCGAAGAAATTACCTTTCATGATGATAAAATCTGGGGACTGAATTATGCATATAGCCTAACCTGGGAAGAAGCAATGCATGAACTGTTCCTGCAGCAGATCACTCCCTATGCATTTGGTGTCTATCAAGCCCCTCCTGTAAGTTGGGATGATACTACAGGACAGGGAAATGCCTATTTCACCTATGTCTACAGCTGTCAGGCTGTTGAACTTACAGTAAGCAAGACAACCGGAAAAATAACATTAAAAAACATTGTTGCGGCACATGATATTGGAAAAGCAGTCAACCGGGCGATGGTGCTTGGTCAAATGTACGGGGGGATAACTCAGGGAGTTGGAATGGCTCTTATGGAACATTTCAAACAGCATGAAGGAAAAGTCATCACCACCAACTTTGACACCTATAAAATCCCAAGAACAACAGATCTTCCCGAAATGACTGGAATTATCGTAGAAAATCCTGATCCTCATTCACTGACTGGAGCAAAAGGCATAGGAGAACCTGCAACAGAGCTTGTTGCACCTGCAATTGCCAATGCCGTTTACAACGCAACGGGAATTCGCTGTAAAAAACTACCCATCGTATTGGACCCGGAGGATTTAGCATGAACACTAATTCAATTACTATAAATGGAAAGGAACTCACCCTTACGGACGAACAATTGGACATGACCCTACTCACCTATTTAAGAGAAGTTCTTGTTTTACCTGGAACAAAAAATGGCTGCGAGAAAGGATTATGCGGCAGTTGTACCGTAGTAGCTGACAACCGGGCGGTAAGATCCTGCAGAATGGCTATGAGCAAGATGGCAGGCAAATCTATTGTCACCATTGAGGGAATGGAATATCCAGACAGGACTCTTCACCCAATACAAAAAGCCTTTCTAGATTCAGGGGCTATCCAGTGCGGATTTTGCACTCCCGGAATGGTTATGAGTGCCTATGTCCTCCTTCTGTCTAATCCTGAACCAGACAGAGAAACGGTCAGAAAAGCGATGCGTGGTAATTTATGCAGATGTAACGGATATCAACAGATTATCGATGCGGTTGAACTGGCTGCAAAAAGAATCAAAAATCAGAAATTGTCTGTTTTAGCGGGATGTTTAAGCTAGATCAAGAATTGTATTGAATTACGCTAATCCCGATTTGGTTTGCCCGGAGTCAGAAATAAGTCCAGATCTATAGTATCTCCTCCATCAGGGAGCCTGCCTATGCTGGTTACGTGTTCTGCCCAGGTCATAGTGTCAGCAATCATCCCGAAATACTTGAGATAGACTGAATCACTATTGCCAAATCCGAACTTTAAACCTGTTTTTGACGAAATTGCATTTTTAGGTGCAGAGAATGGTAAGCGAATTACATCAGGATAGATAACCAGCAAATCCCCTGCCCCAATGGTCGTTCCCTCAGGAATCATAACATAATCATTTTTCCGGGAATCAACGACCAGCCACTCATTCTTGCCGATTGTTATGGTCTGGTTAGTGATATTGATAATCTCGATATAATCCAGTCCCCGTGAACAAACTTCGTTAATCAGTAGTGGAGAATCACCCTGCAGTAAAAGCTCAGGCTCATTTTTCTTTCCCGGGGTAGGAATAAGCAGGCTGGTAATTTCACTGCTGCCGTCCGTACTCCTGCCGATTGAATTCACATCTGAAGTCCACTCAATAAAATCTTCCCGGGTATCATTATAGAACAGGCTGATTTCATCCTGTGACCCTATTGCAAATGATCGTACGGCAAGAGCATCCATCGGAATTCCCTCCGGAACAGCAGTACTCATCTTGCTTGTCTTGTATGGTGCTACCAGTAGATATCCATATGCAGGAATCACCGTGCCGTTAGGAATTGCAATTTGCGGATCACTATCCAGCCTGCCCTCTTTCCTATCAGCAAGCTTCCAGGAAGAACCAAGGGTGAGGTCATTTCCAGTAGTATTATAAAGCTCTATGAAATCATATTTTCCGGTTGATGAGACCTCATTAATGACGATCATACCGGAACGGGCCGAAACTGCACTCCATACCGGAATTACAATCATGACCATAATAATTACTAATGACAAACTTTTTTTCATAGAAGAACACCATCCTCAATCTTACTGAATACATCTATATACTACTGAAAATTCTAAACAATGCATCGAGTAGGAGGCGGGATTACTCCCGCCGTCCTCTCACACCACCTGGCATACGGTTCCGTACCACGGCGGTTCGTAGTCCATTACGATACGTTAACACATTGTCAACGAACGAATACATACCAAGGGTATCGAAATACCGTTTGGTGAAAGCTTTATTCATGTGCTGAGCTCCGGCATTCCACCATGCTCCCCGACCGTTACCAGCCGAAGTTCTGGCTGCCTTCTCTGATAGACCTCTGAGCATCAATTTCTTGAATCTCGTTCTCGGTCTTTTCCATTGCCGCCACAGTATACACCGTAATTTACGTCTCAGCCATCCATCCAGTTCTTCAAACAGATTCTTTACTTCAGCCAGCTTAAAATAATTATACCAGCCACGCACGAGCGGTTTCAAACTCTCAATCGTATGACTGAGACTCCGTCCCCGTCCCTTTCTCATCAGTATCTTTACTTTGTTCTTCAGCCGTTTCACCGAAGCACGAGCTACTCGCAATCGAGGCCTTTTATGCCATGTCATCGTATATCCAAGAAAGGATCGATTCCATGGCCTATCTACCTCCGTCTTCTGCTCGTTCACTTTGAGTTTTAGCTTCTTCTCCAGAAACTGGGTTATCGATGCTAATACTCTTTCTCCGCTCCGCTTGCTTCCCACATAGATATTTGTGTCATCTGCGTAACGGCAAAATGACAATCCACGCCTCTCTAACTCCTTATCCAATTCATCCAATAGGATGTTAGATAACAGCGGTGAGAGCGGGCCACCCTGCGGCGTGCCCTGTTGCGGAACAGAAACCACTCCTCCGGCCATAATACCCGCATTCAGATACCGTCGAATAAGCTTCAAGACTCGTTTGTCCTCTATCTTCCGACCTACCCGTGACATCAGTATGTCATGATTTACCCGATCAAAGAACTTCTCTAAGTCCATATCCACTACCCAGCGTTTCCCTTCTGTCACATATTCCCGGACTGCTGCTACTGCCTGATGTGCGCTCTTTCCCGGTCGAAATCCGTAGCTGTGTACGGAAAATCCAGGATCAAACAGCGGCGTCATTACTTGTTGCAAGGCTTGTTGTAGTAATCTGTCTGTTACTGTCGGAATTCCTAACTGACGTACTCCCTTTCCTCCCGGTTTCGGGATTTCTACCCGTTTTACCGGCTGTGGAATGTAACGCCCTTGTACCAAAGCTTTCCTGATGGCCTCCCAATTCTTCCGCAAGTGCGCCCCAAGCTCCTCTACCCTCATGTTATCCACTCCGGCACTTCCCTTGTTCTTCACCACCTTCCGATAGGCTCTCACCACGTTCTCTTTCTCGATCATTCGTTCTAACAACATATCCGTAGCGGGATAGATCCCTTCCTTGTATGCCTCTGCGTTTGAAACACCGTCACAGCTCCTTCCCGGATTCTGTCCAGTAGCTTTCTGTGTCGGTTCTGAGATTTCACTCATCTTACTGTTCCTCTCCCGCATAAGAAATTCAAAGCGTCCATCCTTTGACTTCGTTCAGGCCTTCAGTACGATCGATAGTACCTATTACGCCTTCGGCTGACTTCTGTCACCTCATCGTAGCGCCTCTCGACGCTCCTAGCTCAAGGCAAAGTGACAGATCTCCCCGGGTAATGCACACCCACCTTCACACGTATCCCCGCCGCATTTACATACTATCTTTCCGTACAAGTATGGGACTTTGAAGATATTGGCCTTCTCATCCAGATAGTATGCC
>JABMQR010000324.1 GCA_013202335.1 Bacteroidota bacterium | reverse complement strand
TTAACATAACTTTATACATGAATTACAAGTACACTACAAATTGTTAATTCGTATTACAAGAAATTGCGGAGCTTTCACGTTTGTCACTCGGAGAGTTTCATGAGCTCTTTGAGTTCTTTGTTACTCATCTCGGTAATCCATGTCTCTCCCTGTTTGACAGCAAGATCAGCCAGCTCCTTTTTGCTTGAAATCATATCGTTTATCTTCTCTTCGAAGGTTCCTTTGGTGATAAAGCGATACACATTAACATTCCTTTTCTGTCCAATCCTGAAAGCCCTGTCTGTAGCCTGATTCTCAACAGCAGGATTCCACCAGAGGTCATAATGAATAACGTTGTTCGCGGCTGTCAAATTCAGCCCCGTTCCACCTGCCTTAAGCGAGATTATTAAGAATCTGCTCTCTGCATCATGCTGGAAACTATCCACTATCTCATTCCGCTTTTTCTGCTGAAGGCTGCCGTGAAAGAATAGGGGCTTGCAGCTAAATTGTGTTGCTATCATCTTTTCTAAAAGAGATCCCATCTCTTTAAACTGGGTGAAAATAAGCACCTTCTCGTTTCTATCATCAATTTTATGGAGCAAATCAATGAGCAATAAACTCTTCCCGGATAAGTTCTGATCGAAATTCCCTGTCTTTAGATAGAGTGAAGGATGGTTGCATATCTGTTTAAGCCCAATGATGAGCTTGAAGATTATGCCTTTACGATTTATTCCTTCGGCTGTATCTATCATAGTCTCTATACTGGTCACAAGGTTCTGATAGAGTGCTGTCTGCTCTTTTGAGAGCTGTCCCCACTGATCCGTCTCAATCTTATCTGGTAAATCAGATATTATTGACTTATCAGTTTTCATTCTTCTCAGCATAAAAGGGGCAGTGATATTTCTGAATACTTCAAGACGCTTCTTATCGTTAAATTTTTCAATTGGTATAGCAAAACTCTTTTTAAAAGATGTCTTACTGCCAAGAAGGTTTTTCATCGTAAAATCGGTGATGCTCCAGTAATCCATCAAACGGTTCTCAACCGGTGTCCCTGTCATAGCAATTTTGTGATCAGATTTGATAGATTTAACTGCTTTTGTTTGATTCGTTTCAGCATTCTTAATATTCTGTGCTTCATCAGTGATAACGCACCCCCACTTTTTCTTAGCAAAGAGATCTGAATCAATTCTGACAAGATTATATGTGGTTAAAACGATATCGGGATTGATATCTATTATTCTTTCCCAGTCTCTATTCTGACCATGATAGATACTAGCTGTAAGCGATGGGGCAAACCGTTCTATTTCTCGTTGCCAATTTAACAAAACTGATGCAGGGACGACGATAAGAACCTTTTTTGCTGTCAAGTCCCCGGTTTCCTGTAATTTTAAAATAAATGTAATAACCTGGATGGTTTTTCCCAGACCCATGTCATCAGCAATAATAGATCCTATCCCAATACGGTAATTATGATAGAGCCAGGTGAAACCGGAGAGCTGGTATGGTCTAAGTTTGGCGTTCAGCCCTTTGGGTAATTCAATATCTTTTGGTGTAAAGAGATTGTGTAGAATATCTTTTAGAAAAGGTTCTGTTTTGATTGGGATATCGTGAAAGCTGCCTTCAAGGTGTACTCTAAGGACATCCATTGACGATAATGAAGGTTTTTTCTTTAACTGCCTTGTTATTCGCTCAATATCTTTTGCATCTAACATGATGTATTTGTCTTTGAACCTTACAAGACCTGAATACTTATCTACCAATCTGAGAAATTCTTCAGGGGCGAGGATGGTCTCTCCAAATGCGACAGACCAGTTGAAGTCGAGAAGTGATTTTAGCTGAAGGTAGGATCTAATATTCTGACCATTCCCACTCACCTGTTTTGCGGTAAGAGTCAGCTTTGGGATAAATACCTCTTGAAGAGATTTAGGGAAGATGGTTTTTATTCCAAGAGAGTGTAAAATCGGCAGCGTATCAAACCAAAGTAATGCAAATTCATCTGAATTGATGCAGACACTGCTCTGCTGTTTTAGTACTTCGTTCACCATAGGTAAATAGGTAGAAAGAAGGCTGAGATCCCTTAAAACCGAGAATTTCTCATCATTATCCGATGCAATAAATCTCGTAATAGTCTCAGTAATATCCTTTCTGCTATCCTCTATGTGCAGTTCAAAGGAAATTGAATCTTCCCGCTCTGTCTCATCTATTTTTACAATTGGTGTACAGTTTTTCGGTCGGATGAAGAATCTTCCCAGCCAGAGATTGATTGTTTTTGCATTCTCCTGCTGCTGGAACTTTGTTGAGACATACGCTTTATTGTCAAAGAACATCGCAAGAATATCATTTCCACGATGATCAGGTACTGGTTGAAATTGTTCCACATGGTGGGTAAGAAACAGTGATATGATAAAAAGAAGTTGTTCATCCTTTGAGAGAAATGCATTATCATATGTCACTATATTCTCTGGCATAGCATGAGAGATTTTACGAAAGATAGATTGTATCTCACTATTAAACAGTGCCGGAATCCATCTGATACAATAGGTGTCTTTTCCTAAAGATATAATATCCGGTATGAAACCGCTCTTTTCAATAAGCATTAGGGTGAAACTATACGTAACAGTCAAGAAAGCAAGTACTGGCGGGTATGCCGAAAGATTATTGATTGTCAGAGCCTGAAGGTACGAAATAAACTCTTGCATAGCTCCCATCTGAAAGGTGAGCTTTGTATTTCTGATCTTTAGCACTCCTTTTGCTGATGTTTTTCCTTTATCCAATCGTATATCTATAGAGTTGTAAAGTACTTCTGGAAGTGTTTCAGAAACACCTATCTTAAGAACCTGTTTTTTGATAGATGTCGACATGTTTTTGTACTGACTGGAGAGAATTTTCTTGAAATCACCATCAGGATAAAAAAGTGGTCTATCCAGCAAGAGCTTGGTGATAGTAGTGAGCATTTCAGGTATTTCGGTAAAATCAATAGTTTCAAGCACCTTTTGATCATAATTATATTCTTCGGAATGTTTTTGTGTAAGAGAATCTATGGTAATGATATCTTCATCTGTATTTCTGCCGATTGAAAGATTAAGCTCTTTTACCAAATTAAAATTGTGCATGCTAAAGACAAGGAACGGGTTTTTATCAATCTCATTGGCAATGATATAAACGACAGCAGCAAGATGCTTACAGGGTACTGCCCAATCCGGGCAACTGCACCTCATTCCCATCTTTTTCCATGTGCGGGGAAACAGTATTATCTTTTCCCCCGCTAATTCATCATGTAGTTCCGGTGGTAAATTTCTCCCTCCCAGTTGAGACATATAATAGGGATTTTTACTGATAATTGAGACGATTTTTTTAGTTTCATTTTGGGTAAAGGATGGGATAGTCAGAGTAATGCTATAAGGAGTCGGTCTTGTTCCCGCAACTTTAGCAGTTATTTCATTTCCCATAATTTTTATTGATAAGACTGAACCGTTTCTGGCATACCGTTGCCCTCTGGGAAGGCGGTTGGAATAATCAATATTATTTAACGCTTCAAGCCATTTCTGTCCCCACCAGGTGTTACCATATTGTATTCTTGCCATGTATCTGAATCCTTATAAAAAACAATCTCAACCTATTAGTGTATAATGAATTAAAAATAAAACGTTAAGCACCTGAAGGGGGAGCTTGAATATTCAAAATCCAATTTCTTAAAGAATTGGATCAAATTCTACAACATCTACGTTAAATAGCACAGTTGGAATAGTTCCTGCGGGGATAGTTTTTGAAAAATAGGGTCTTTCATCAGGATCTTACCGTTGTATATCTGCCGCTAGTGCTGGTTGGTGGAATCCTCATTGTGCTTGTTCTTCGTAGTCTATACACCATTTTGCATAGAAAAAGTTTTCAAAGGATAATATTATTTTCTATAATAAGTCTACTTGCAGCTCTATCATTTCAGAAATTAGTACTAATTTTTTCTCATCAACTCCTAATCTCTAAGAACCTGTGGTATACTTTTTAAAGGGTGATTTTCTACGGGTAGAGTATCGACCTTCTTTTGACTCCGCAAATCCTATTCTTATAAAACCACCTGGATAATTAACGGGCATGAGTTTTTTTACCTATGTTTTTCTGCAGTCCCGGCATAGGAGAACCTAATGAAACGTACAATACTAATTTCCATTTCTATCTTACTTATCTCTCTTGTATTCGGATCATGCGCATTCTTTAGTTTCAAGCCCCCTGCAACAGATGCATCACGCAGTGTAACCCCTACTGTCTATAAAATTGCTGTGATTAACCTGGAGTTGATGGCCAGCGGCGGCAGCACATCTGTGAATATTATTAATGAAGGACCGGAAACAGCCGAAATTATTGATATCCTGCCCGGCACAGCATTATTAACCGGGGAAACTACATTGGAAGATGCTATCAATGCCAAAACATTGGGAGATGGGACAACTTATGATGAGTATCTAATGGAACCCCTCTATATCGAGATGGAATTAACTGCCGCTTTTCATTTCCACGCGACATGCACGGAAAGTGGTTTTAGTTTGGAATTCGGCACAGATGGTGATGAGGCTGCCTATGCATTTCGTCTCTATTTCAACCCTGTGGACAATCTCTGGAAACGGGATTTACTGGTACATTTAAGCTCAACACAAATCGGAGCCGGTACTCTTGCCGCAAGCTATCCCGATGGGTGGTACTGGATGAGACGGGCAATTGAACCCGGCGGATCCACAAATTTCCTCATTCTGGCACAGGAGGATGGAGTTACATACGATAATACAAATGGTATTAGTACCGATGATTTTCCCGAACACCCAGCTTCTGACATAGGTTCGACATCAACAATTGACCTCTTTGCCAACGACACTTTTTGGGGTGATCCGGCGAATTATGATGACTATGCAACTGATACGGTTGAAATTGATACTTTCTCAGATGTTGGTGAATTAAGAGCCGATTGGGATGCTTTTACTTTTGCAGCCTCGGATATCGTAACCGTAACAGCTGATATTGCCGATTCCTTTAACTTCTGGTATGAAACCGACCCGGCAAAGATAGATTTTACGGCACCTTTAAATCTTGATGTTATTGACCTTGGACCTGATTACGATAACCCGGCTGTTTCTGGTGATGAAGAGAAATTGGGAGATTGGGGATTCCATCCATTCCTTCCTGTTTTTACTACATCATCATCGGCTCCGTAAACTTCATGGCTGCAATAGTCTCATGGTTTATGTCAAAGAAGAAGTTGATAGTGGTTTAATAAAGAAATTAAGTTCTGCTCAGCAATTAATAATAAAAACTGCTCCATGCATAATCGCAGCCGAGTTTCTGTGTTTTCTGTATAGAGCGGTTTGTTCAGGAGCAGATTAATAAAAAAACTGAAGTCAATAGTGAACCAGGCCGAGAGAATAGTTCCTGACGTCTCTTTCTGAACAAGAAGATCAAGTGCCGCATTTCTTACTGCAATATTTTGTTTTTTCGGCCTGAGTTCCTATATTCTGTTTTCGGTCTCTATTTGCCTGTTCCTACGTATTGACAATGTATATATGGGTGTATATACTTTAGACAGGAGGAACAAAAAATGCTTAGTTCGAAAGTTTTCATTAGCGGGAACAGTCAGGCCATTAGACTCCCAAAAGAATACCAGGTAGAGGATAAAGAGCTATATATTCAAAAAATAGGAAATACAATTATACTTTTTCCAAAGACCAATCCATGGGAATCATTTGAAAAAAGCTTAAGTGAATTTTCTGAAGATTTTATGAGAGAAGGACGAAATCAACCTGAAATACAGGAAAGAGAAGGATTGTAATGTATTTGTTGGATTCAAATATCTGCATATACATAATTAATAGAAATCCAAAGGAAGTTGTAGAACATATAAAAAATCTACAGCCACATCAAGTAAAATTGTCGGCAATTTTTATTAGTGAACTTGAGTATGGAGTAGCAAAAAGCTTGTATCGAGATAAGAATCGTACTGCATTAATGCATTTTGCTTCAGCCTTCGATATTATTGAGTTCAATGATAAAGATGCAGAAGTATATGGATTAATAAGGGCTGATTTAGAAAAAAGGGGACAGGTAATAGGCCCATATGATATGCAGATAGCAGCACAAGCTATAACACGAGATTTAATTCTCGTGACCAATAATATAAAAGAGTTTGAGAAGATACCTAATTTAAAATTAGAAAATTGGGTGTGAAGAGGAAAATATCCCGGTGCAAGATACCGGAATACATAAACACATAAAACTTTTAAAAATTGCACCTTCTACATGCATTAAATGCAGGAAACAGAGTAAATAGAATAGAAAAAATTCCGAAGGAATTTAGATTACAACTTACCGAAGAAACTATAATTCTTTGAGGTCGCATTTTGCGATCTCAAGGTAGCCAAAAACGTGAGCTGTATACAATTACCAACTGTTGCACCAAGTTTCTTTGTGTTAACATAACTTTATACATGAATTACAAGTACGCTACGAATTGTTAATTCGTATTACAAGAAATTACGGCATTTTCACGTCTGAAAATCCTCGTGTCAAGGGTTCAATTCCCTTTGGCGGCACATAACACAAACCCTGGATCGTTTAAATGCGATTTAGGGTTTTTTAAAATTATATTTAAGGCAATTTTGGCAGGAAGCCCTATTTAGGCAGTGAAAAGCAGCATGTTTTAGGGACGATACTGATTTAACTGCATTAACAACTACACCACGTTTCAGAAATACTCAATTTGTATCACAAACCAAAAGCTATATCCGAACTTCGAAATTTATATACTCCGGGAACTCCTCTTTTAACTTAAACAGGGTTGTAAGCTCCAGAATAGTCACCCATGAAATACAGATATCAAAATGACCTTTTTGACGGTCTGTCCGATTGAAATATTCCCAGGCTGTATGATTTATCTGTTCCGGTTGCCAGCCTTCGTATTCAGCACTTCGTCCCAGAGGGTCATCGGCTGTGGCAACTAATTGGCGACATGCATAAATCATCTTGAGGCCCATAGATATGTATATGTCGATATTAGTATTCTTCCATAATCGCAGAAAGTCATATCCTATCTGCATGCCATAAAAATCCAGATGATGATGAGCAACAGAAACAGAAGTCATCCCGGATGTGTGAAAAGATCTTTGGGATAAAGGTGTATTCTGGGGAAACACTACATCGTACTGCCATATCCAGGTTAGTAAAAAATCTGCCACTCTTTTTGCATACTCTAAATACTCTGGTTTGGATTTATATTGAAATAAGTCAAGAAACATCTGCAGAAGTACAAGTCCAGATTCCCTATCGTAAGCATCAGCATCCAGAGTATCACCGTAATATTCATCATTTTTAATCAATGCACCATAATAATCTGCTGCCCGCTCCATGGCCAGATCAATCCTTTCGGGTTTGGAATAATAAGGTTCAAGCTCCAGAAGAAATGATACAATATGAGCACCATTAGTCCCATCGGCATTGACAGCATTTCCCTGTTCATCCCACCATCTGCCGAAACTTCCATTGTCCAGCTGATGAGAAAGATAAAATTCAGCGTTTTCGATTGCAATATTTAAGAACTCGGGTATATCAATTCCCGCTTCCAGCAATTGCTTATAGAGACATATATAACCTATCATCGTCTCACCATTGGCCCGGGTGTTAAACATCAGCTTATAATCCTCATTTTCACTTACACCCAGATATCCACCCCATTCATCTTTTATTAAATCATAATTATCCAGATGAAGACCATGATCACGTTTACCCTCAAGAAAAAAGTTGCCTATCTGCCTGGCTTTCAGAAGCAGATCCTTCCTACCCGTCAGCAAACCGGTTTTTGCCAATAAATATGCTCCATCCAGACTTCTGACAAGGAAGGAGCCTGCAGTAAATTCATAGACAGATTGATGATCTCCATTCCCTCTTCCCATTATAAAATAGCTTTGTAAAGGATCTGTATTTTTCTGAACCAGAAAGAGGAGGTTTTTTAACTTCCGACCTACAAACGCGGTCCAGTCAATACTGCTGTCTGGTAAAGGATTTACCCATTTGGATTCTAGGGCTTCTACAAGGGACCTGTAACTCAAAAGAGGTAGATTGAAATCTGACTTGGAGTTTACGTTAAAATAGAATTTTCTCTTATATGTAAAAGGAATATCAGAATTGCTGACCACTAAATAATCAGGAGTCTGGTTTTTGCTCTCTGTGGCGGATGTTTTCCCGTTAAAGACAAGGGGGGTTTCCTCTGCTGGTATCCTGATCGAAAGTAAAATATTATTGGATTTCGATTTGCTAAGGATGCTGGAGATATATTCTTCAGAAGCTGCAGGTTCGGTAAAAAGGATCATACAGGATACTCCATTGTATACCATGGAGCATGAAGGAACAGGCATTCTATCCTCTCTGAAGGACCACCCCACACTTAAGCCGCCTTTGGGGAACAATCCTTTGCCTGATTTATTTCCGTTATACATGATAGCAGGGTTCAGAACTTCCGCATCTGCAAGTTCTGATTCCACATCAAAATATAATGCCCAGTATCCTGGTTTATGTATTTCCCATTTTCTGTTGAACACAAATTTATCTGCATTTTCTGTTACCTGATCCCACAAGGTGCAACCATCAAACATAACTTCCACTTCTGCCCCAACGATTTTCAAGGCGAAGGGATCAAATATTTTGCCGTTCGACACAACTTTATATGCCAGGACAATCTCCAGACCATTCCCTGCAGTCATCTGTACCCTGTTTTCACTAAGTTTCCTAATATGACCCATAAATTTTATCCTTTGATTCCCGACATTGCGATTCCAGCTACTATTTTTTTCCTGAAAATACCATAAAAAATGAATTGTGGAAGAGATGCAATTAAAGCCCCTGCCATTATTAATGAATATTCTGTGCCATGAGTACCCTGAAAATTAGCAATACCAACTGTTATTGTATACTTTACAGTGTCAGAAATAGCTATCAGAGGCCAGAGAAAATCATTCCATGCAGTTATAAATGAAAGGATAATCACTGTTGCCATTGCTGCTTTTCCCAGGGGGAGGATAATCATTACAAAGATTCTAAAACGTCCTGCACCGTCAATAAATGCTGCTTCTTCCAGGGAAAGAGGAATCCCTTCATAAAACTGCTTAAGAATAAAAATTCCTATCGGTATTGCGAGCCTCGGAAGAATAACAGATGCAAGAGTATTCAGTATGCCAAACGTATTAAATTGGAGATAGAGAGGTATTACAAGAACCTGAAACGGAATCATCATTCCTGCCATAACCAACCAGAAGAGAAAAGTCTTTCCCCGAAAATCAATTCGTGCAAAAGCATAAGCAATTGGAGCATTCAGAACAAGGGTAATAAGCATTGTTGTTACTGAGATCAAAGTTGAATTCCAAAGCCATCTTAAAATATATGTAGATGAAAAAACCTTTATGTAATTGGCAAGAGTAGGTGTAACAGAGAAAAATTTGAATGTATTTGTAATTACATCCTTTTCAAGCTTTAAAGATGTGATTACAAGCCAAATAAGAGGGAACATCCAGAGAAGAAGGAGGATAATCCCAAAGAGAGTCAGAAGGTTCTTTCTCATCTATCACCTCTTCTCATAAGTACATATTGGAGTATAGAAACAATCAGGATACATACAAACAGGATATATGCCATTGCAGCCGAATAACCCATCTTAAAATATGAAAACCCTGTTTCATAGATATATTGAATAAGGACACGTGTCTTGCCATAGGGTCCTCCACCTGTCATTACATATACTTGTCCGAAGACTTTGAAGGATGCAATTATCTGCAGAATGGTAACGAGCACAATTGTCGGATGCAGAAGCGGTATTGTAATCTTAAAAAGACGCTGGAAATATCCCGCCCCATCTATTTTTGCAGATTCATAAACTTCCACTGATATTTGTTTAATACCAGCTGAAAAAAGAACCATGTTAAAGCCGGCTGTCCACCATACAGTCGCCAGAGACACAGACCAGATGGCAATCCTGGGATCTGTCAACCACCCGATATATTCTCCATCTTTCAGTAAAATAAGTTGATTTAATGCACCAAAATCTTTCTGAAAGAGCCAGGCCCAGAGAGTCCCTATAACAGTTATGGATAAAATATATGGAAGGAAAAAGATATTCTCAGCCGCATTACTTAATACTGATTTTGATGTAATCAACAATGACATCATAAAACTTAACAGAAGAAGGATGGGGGTAGTAATCAGTACAAATTGAATAGTATGCCATAGGGAAGAATAAAAAAGAGCATCTTTAAAAAGGTTGATATAGTTTCCGATACCAACAAATATTTTTTCAGACAGAATATCCCATTTAAAAAAACTGATAAATAATCCAAAACCAATGGGAAAGACCATAAAGAGAATATATACTGCAATAAAAGGAAGAGAAAAAAGAAATCCGTCTCTCTGGTCTTTATTTCCTGGTATAGCCATTGTTATTCCTTCTTAGCATGATTCATTCCAAGAAGGGGAGCCTTTTCAGACTCCCCCTTTTTTTAACTTTACAACCTAATAAGTTGCAATTATGCTGTTAACCATTTCTTCCATCTTGGATAGTGTGGATTTTACATCAGCATTTGTTGCGACCGCCAATTCAAGCGCATCTGATACACTTGCATATATTTCTCCCCATGCTGCAGTTCTTGGTGCTGGGAAAGAATATTTTGCTGCGTCAGCATAATCTGCTCTGTATGGGAGATTTATGAAATCGGGATTCTGTGTAACAGATGTTCGAACAGGAATGTGACCTGCCTTTGCCCACAGCTCTCCATGCTCTGACATCCAGAGCATAAAGGTCAATGCTGCTTCTACTTTCACATTATTCATTTCTGATTGAACAGGTATTGCGAGTGTATGAGATCCCGACCATGCTGCCGGCTGTCCGAACATCGGAGGCAGTGGCACTGCTGCGAATTTTAATCCTTCCTGGTTTTCGAATCCACCAGTTGCCCATACACCATTTATATGCATACCGGCATTTCCAAGCTTGAAGGAAGATACTGAAGAATCATAGTCCATTCCAGAAGGTGTTATACCATAAAGGTTTACCATATCTATAAGGCCTTTAAGAGCCTTTTTCCCTTCGGAATTATTAAAAGTAGCTTTTGTTGCATCTGCAGATAGAATGCTAACATCCTGCTGTTCGAGAAAGGACATGAACAATCTTGTAAGTGTATAGGCTTTGTATGTTGCGGTTGTGTTATCTGCAGCAATTCCAATAGCATCGGTGTTTTTTTGAATCATCTCTGCAGCCTGTATGACTTCAGCATAACTCTGAGGAACCTCTGTTATTCCTGCCTTTGCGAAGAGATCTTTATTGTAGTACATGATAAGAGCGTGAACATCCAGAGGAAGAGCATAAGTTTCACCATCAAACTGACAGCCCTTCAATGCAGCAGGTACAAAATCATCCATAGGTGCATTCATTTCTGCTAGTTTGGCATTAAGCGGTACAAGCATACCTTTAGGCACATAATTCAGCAGCTGATCCCGGTGCATAACAACCACATCCGGAGCATTTTTTGAAGTTAAAGCAATTGTGAGCTTCGTGTAGTAATCAGTGAACTTGACAGTATCCGTTTTCATGATAATATCATCATGGGTTCGGTTGAATTCCTCTATCATGGCATCGAAAAATTCACCATCACCACCGGTGAAGAGAGACCAGAATGATATTTCAACCGGCCCGCTCTTTTTTTCTCCTAACGGAGCTTCTTTCTCGCCGCCTGCAAAAATTGCTGGCGTGCTGAGCAATGCAAGAATAATTAAAAAAATTCCAACTTTACTCAATTTTCTTTTTTTCATGAGATCCTCCTAAAATTGTTTCAAGAAACCCTTGGACTTCTTGTTGTTTCTCTGAAGATAAGCCGCGAGTCCATATTTGTGGTCTTATAAGGAATATCTTCATCCTCTATATGCATAAGCAGTTCCTCAACTGCGATCTGCCCAAGTTTATATTTTGGTACATCTACCGTAGTCAGTCTTGGCTGCATGAACTGAGCCATATATAAATTGTCAAAACCAATAACCTCCACGTCATCAGGAACCCTGCGACCATTCTCATGTAAGGATTTAAGTGCTCCCATGGCAAGCAGATCGTTAAAACAAGCTACCGCAGTAAAATCAAGCCCCTTATTAAGAGCTTCATTCACAGAAGAATAGCCTCCATTTATGTGCCCTTTAGTGGGTATTATAAGATCCTGATTAATTTCCAAACCCGAATTCCTATAGGCCTGCATCAAACCCTCAAGTCTATCAACTGTATTACTAATGTTTTCAGGTCCTACGAGATAGAGAATTCTTTTGTGACCATTTCCAAGAAGATATTCGATCACCTCCCGTGATCCCTTGATGTCATCATGAAGTATGGAATGATCCTGAATACCAACTATTCTTCTACCTGCAAAAATGTAAGGAATTTTCAATTTTTTATACATTTGTAAATTTTTATTATCATGAAATACTGGAATCACAATTATACCATCTACTTGACGCCCCTGAAGCAGTATGATTGCTTCACTTTCATTTTCAGCCCGTTCTTCGGTATTCATCAAAAGGATATGGTAATTGTTTTTACGGGCAGTATCTTCAATACCAAGTAACACCTCAGCAAAGAATGGATTGGATGAGTCTGCGGAAATAACACCAATTATATTTGTTCGATTTGAACGCATACTTCCCGCGACAAAATTGGGGATATATCCCATCTCTTTACTGACCCTCTGAATAGTGCCCCTTGTATCGCTGCTTATTTTTGTGTCATCACGAAGTGCACGTGATACAGTATTAATTGAAAAACCTGTTTTTTCAGCAATATCCTTAAGTTTTGTCTTCATGAGATTAACGTTAACCCAAAATATTTTATATGTCAAGCAAAATATTCTGTAAATTGGCTAATATTCGTTACAATTTCTGTGATTGATCAAATTATTGAGTAAACGTTAATTCTGAAATATAGCATCAACAAGTTCTGCTTCCTGTTGTTCATTCGAATCCCTTGGTGTAATTTTAATGCAGAAATCTCAGAATTACAGTACACATCAAACCATACCCATAGAAGGCAAATATGATAAAAAAGCAGATACTCCTCCCAAAGAAGAGAGTAAACTATGGGGAAATACAGAGGCAAACATTACGAGAATGCAGAACGGTTAGAAATTATCTCCCGGTATCCCGGTGCCTGGAAGCCTCCAAAGAATGGCTCCGAAAAACAGCCATTCAAATTGAAAACTTCAAAAGGTAATTTCTTAGAAAATCGGAATAAAACGAAGTTTTATTCTTGGATTTTTGAAATTGTCTCTTTATTGATATGAATTGCTATTTATAATTCAACCATTCGTAAATTCTGGTAGAGCGAGGTGATTGATGGATCTGGGACAAACGGGTTTTTCACAAGTAATGGCTTTCTTACCAATCTATAAATTTCATAAGTGCGTTTCATGGCATAGAGGCAATGATTCCGCCAGGAACGTTTTACAAATATTGGGAATCAAGTTTTGGGAAAAGATGATTTGACAGTATGAAAGTATCTGATATTATGAACAAGGAACAATATGATCCCGGTACACCCTCATCAGGGAATGCGAATTATGCTTGGATACAGCATTTTATGTACCATATAAATCATTATGGACAGGTGGGGTTTGTTTTGGCAAAAGGGTTCTTAGCCTCAAAGACTTCCGGAGAAGGAGATCTCAGAAAAAAACTGATTGAAGCTCGATTAGTAGAATGAATAGTAAATCTCCCGGCAAAACTATTTCTTAATACCCAGATTCCTGCAAGTCACTTGTTTCTCAGACGAAACAAGGCTAATGGCAGACAGTGGAATAGAACTGATGAAATCCTGTTCATAGATGCTGGAAACTTGGGATATCTCATAAATAGAAGAACATACAAAAGAGTTTTCCAAAGAAGATATTTCAAAGGTTACTGAATCCCACTATAACTGGAGAAACTTTGAAGGTGATTATGAGGATGTAAAAGGCTTCTGCAATTCTGCAAGCATTGAGCGAGCAAGAGAGCTTAATTATGTTATTACCTAATTTCCAGCTTACAGATGGCATTATCCATGAGTGCTGTTAAATTCTCTGATCAATTAGATGAAACAATATTAGTGTCATACTATTAAGCTTTTGGCTCACTTGCTTGTTTGTCTATGCTTAAAGACAGCAGCTGCCTACTGCCTTCCAGGGAGAACTACCGGTTCAACGAATTTGCCGAGTGCTTCTCACTCAAGGTCTTAGCTCCCGTTAAACTCATGTACGGCATCGATCATAGCGACAATGTTTTCCAGGGGAGTCCGAGCCTGCACATTATGAATGGCATTAAAAACAAACCCGCCGTCTTGGGAAAAAATTTCACACCGTTCCAATACCTGCCGGCGCACCTCTTCGGACGTTCCGAAAGGCAGGGTTTTTTGTGTATCAACTCCACCACCCCAGAAGACCAGAGAATCGCCGTACTCCTTTTTTAAATGAACCGGATCCATTCCGGATGCGGAACATTGTACTATGTGGAATCGGTACCGATTCCAAGACACCGATTCCATTCCCTGGAACCGGGATATATAACACTGGATCCAAAGATAAATTCACTCTGTGCGTAATGCATTATTTGTGCTATACTGAAATGCTTATTTCAAATGTGCCCCTTAAGTAAAAATTATTTTTTACTTAATTCATGATGAAATCAGGGATAACGTTTTTCGAATAATGTTATTCATTCAAATTCGGTAGAATGACTCATACAAAGAATTCTAGTGTTAATAGACACAAAACACCCTGGTTAAGATGGATAAGTTTATCTACAATTAGAGTGCCAATTTAGCGTACAAATCAGTAAACACCTTGCAGATAATCAGTTTGATATAATCATACGGATATAAGAAGAAACGCCGTTTATTCCTTGAAGCTTCTAAATGACTGTTTAACAATGAACTCAGCATAAAGAAAACATATATACAGGCATCGTTAATCTGATTGTATATATGTGGCAAGGTTATAACATATAGCATAAAAATTATATGGGAGGATATTATGAGAAAAACGAAATATACTATAATTGGAGCAGGAAATGGGGGATTGGTAACTGCAGGATATATTTCTAAAAAAGGATTTGAGGCTAATTTATACAACAGATCTGAGGAGCGGATTGAATATATTAAAAAACATAATTATACCATACATTTTGGTTATCACTTTGATAAAATCAGGTTAAATTATGTGGGCACTAATCTTGCGAAGGCTGTATATCAGAGTGATGTAATAATTATTGTAATAACTGCAGATGGACATGATGATATAGCTGAAAAAATTGCTCCATATCTGGAAGATGATCAAATCGTATTACTTGTACCTGGAAGAACATTGGGTGCTTTGTTGTTTAGCAAAATATTGAGAAGAGTTGAATGCAAAGCAAATGTTATAATTGCCGAAGCAAACACATTATTTTTTGCTGCAAGGCTCAAGACACCTGGCATGGTTGAGATAAAAGGATTTAAGAAAGAAGTATCAGTCTCAGCATTATATCCCCCGAACACTGATTATGTTATAGATGTTCTTTCAGGGATTTTCACTAACATAATCAAAGCGGAAACGATTCTTGAAACAAGTTTTAGTAATATGGGGGCTATATTTCATCCGGTAATATCTCTTTTAAATAAAGAACGAATCCTAAACAAAGATACATTTCATTTTTATACGGATGGTGTTACGAAATTTGTTGCTGGATATATAGAAAAAGTAGACCTTGAATTCAAAGCAATTTCATCAGCAATAGGAATTAAAACACTGTCCGCTGTTGATTGGATGCATTCAAGATATGGACTGCAAAAAACTTCGATCTATACCATGATAAAATCCAATCCTACATATAAGGATATATTGGCTCCTACAACAATAAATCACCGATATATTTGGGAAGATATTCCGACGGGGCTGGTTCCTATGTCTTTGATCGGTAATAATTTGGGAGTGCCGACACCAACAATTGACTACTTTATAGAAGCAGGCAGCAAAATTTTGGGTATTGATTTTCGTTCAACGGGCAGAACTTTGTACAAATTGGGTCTTTCAGCTGATAATCTGATTTTAGATTTACAGGATATGGCAATCTGTAAAGAAGATGTAACAATTTGAATAACATTATATCACTACATGATAAAATTGGTATAGTAAAACCCTATTTTGACGCCCATGTCTTAGGTGTGTCTGTAATTAAGGAGCTTCTTGCAGAGTGTGGGTTTACCGTTATTGTTGCAAATGATGAGGTGTCAAAAGCAGTTGCAGATTCCCAAAATCTAAGCAATTCATCACTAATAAGAGATTGGATTAGAAAAAATACTATTCAAGCTTTGGGTTTTAGTTACCGTCTGAATGTTGATGATGCAATACTGATGTTCCGGAAACTCATGTACCAATTGGAATCACATAGAATGCTGGTAGAAGATGGTGGAAAACTAAAAAGTATTTGGTTTGCAGGATTGCCTGAAGCATGTAATAAAATTAAATATCTCTATAAAAATGTAATTGTTTTTTATGGTGATGAATCATTTTCAGATAGCCTGAAAATGCTTGGGCTGGATTTTTCAAAAGCACCACAAGAGTTTAAAGATGAAAGCACCTATAAAAATACCCTGGATAGTTTTGGTAAAGAGGTGGTTGATAAAGGAGATTATCTATCAACATTGCCTGTGGATAGAAGTGGATATAAAAATTTCGGAACAGCATATGACAGTTTAATTGATCGTATCAGGTATACTGGAGAAAAAAATTTACTGCCGGTAACAAGAGCTCACGCAGGACCTTATCTTGAAAATAGACATGAATCTGTAAAACAGTTTATTGAATGGTCCCGGCTGTTGGCTCATAGCGGCTATCTGGATGTGCTGTCGATAGGGACTTCTCAATTAACTCAGGCGAAATTTGGAGAAAGATGGGACGATCTTTACAACGGCGGGGGTGTTGGAATTAATTCACCGGAAGAGTATGAACGTATATATGAAGCAGCAAAACCGATGCTTGTTAGAACGTATTCCGGAACAAAGAACCTTCGTAAACAAGCGGAAATACATGAGAAATCCTTAAACATTGCATGGCATGCTTTATCATTATGGTGGTTTTCAAAAATCGATGGCCGGGGAGAGTTGAACCTTCTTGATAATTTAACCGAACATTTTGAGGCAATTGCATATATTGCGAAAACCGGAAAACCTTATGAAGCAAATGTTGCCCATCAGTTTGCTTTTCGCTCTTCAGATGATATAAGTTATATAGTATCAGTCTTTCTGGCTGCAAAAGCAGCAAAGAAGTTAGGTATAAAACATTTTATTTTACAAATAATGTTAAACGACCCCAAACATACCTCAGCAATAAATGACCTGGCAAAAGCCAGAGCAACTTTAAACATGGTAAGAAGCCTTGAGGATTCGAACTTTAAGGTGTTTTTGCAGACACGGGCTGGATTGAGTTATTTGTCTCACGATATCGATAAGGCGAAAAAACAGCTGGCCTCAGTAACCGCATTAATGGATGATATAGAACCTTTTAACCATCAGAGTCCAGATATTATTCATGTAGTAAGCTTCTCTGAAGGTAATGATTTAGCCACCCCGGAAGTAATCGATGAGAGTATAAAAATAACATTATATTCTCTTAATACATACCGGGAGTATCGGAAAAAAGGCTGGGTAGATAATATGGCTGCGAACCCGGACGTTGACACAAGGATGCTTCATCTTATAAACGAAGCTAAAATAGTAATAAAGACGATCGAAAATACCATTAATGACACCTATACGCCGCAAGGATTTTACGACATTTTTAAGCTGGGATTTTTACCAGTACCTCAACTGCTGTATTGTAGGGAGGAGTTTCCTGAAGCTATAAAATGGAATACTAAATTAAGGCATGGCGGAGTTGATATTTATCTTGATGATAAAAAAATATTGGCAAAGGATAGGATGAACTACATAATTGATAACAAGGAGCAACAGGGAAAATGACAAAAATTACAATTGGTCTACTACATAAAAAAAGGGGGAATTTTATAATTCAGGAAAAGTTTGTCGGTAAAGAGAAGGTAATTGATGAAACATATAAAGAAGTTGCTCATCATAAACAAGCACTTATTGATGCTGGATATAATGTCTGTACCATACATTGGGGTGATGATTTTATTAAAGAGCTGTTGGGGAATAAGGTTGATTTGGTTTTTAATGTTTCCAGTATGGTAGAAGCAGCCATACTTGAAGAACTGGGAATTCCTTTTGTAGGATCAGATACCGCTGCCATTGCCCTGATAACCGATAAATCACTAGCAAAAAAAATATGGGAATGCGAAGGATTGCAAACATCTCCCTTTGAGGTAGCTGAATCAGTAGAAGATTGTTCAATATTTAAAGACAACCCGCCTTTTGATTATCCTCTGTTTATTAAACCGGTTGCAGGCCGGGGGAGTGCTGGAATTGACGATGACTCCATTATCGAAAACTATAATCAACTTATCCAGGGTGTTGAAAAAAGAATTAGTACCATAAAGCAACCTGTTTTAATTGAAAAATTTTTACAGGGAACGGAAATAACTCTTGGCATAATCGGCAATGGAAACGATATTGAAATACTGCCGCCATTGGAAATCTCATTTGGAGGTACATCACGTTTTTTAACATTTGACAAAAAAGAAATGGATGATGATAGTTTTTATTGTCCTGCAAGATTACATGCGGAAGAGGTGAACAAGATGAAAGAATTTGCTAAAAATGCCTATCGTGCTGTTGGCTTCAAGGATTACGGTAGAATAGACACCATAATGACAAATGAAGGCCCTTATCTTTTAGAAGGCAACTCCTTTGCAGGATTAATGTGTACTCCTAAAGAAAAACCGCATAGTTATATAGGAATTATGGCTGTTGCCGCAAAGATGGATCCGGCGGAAATGATTGATAAAATTGTTAAATCAGCATTAAAAAGGTATAAATTAATTTAAATGCCCAGATTAGAAATAGATATTAACAAAATAAAGCACAATGCAGTCGTGTTGAATGAATTATTTGCCCAAAAAGGGATCTCTGTTACTGCCGTAATAAAGGGGGTAACAGGTTCTCCGGAAATTGCTCATGCCCTTGTAGAATGTGGAATATCTACAATAGCAGTTTCTCTTGTGCAAAATATCAAAAAAATGAAAGAATCCGGTGTGAAAGCAGAATTTTTGCTCACCAGACTGCCTATGCATAGTGAAGTGGCAGAGGTCGTTAGATATGCAAATATCAGTTTAAACTCAGAGATATCAACAATTAAATTATTATCGGAACATTCGCTCAAACTAGGTAAAAGACATAAAGTAGTATTGATGTTAGAACTCGGTGATTTAAGAGAAGGGGTATTGCCAGGAAATACCGATTCAATTGTTGAACAGATATTACTCCTGAAAGGAGTTGAATTATATGGCATAGGCGCAAACCTTGCTTGCTTTGGAGGTATTAAACCTTCAGATGATAAGATGATTGAGTTGTCTCAAACTGCAGATCACCTGGAAGAAAAATATAAGATTAAGTTACCGATAATTTCCGGTGGGAATTCTGCAAATTATGAATGGTTTCTTTCAAATGAAAATATAGGGAATATTAATAACTTAAGAATTGGCGAAGCTATTTTACTAGGCCGGGAAACTCTACATAGAAATAAAATCCCGAAATTATATACGGATGCATTTACTCTTATATGTGAGGTTATTGAAAGTAAAATGAAACCATCGGTACCCTACGGTGAAAGATGTCAAAATGTATTTGGAGAGACTCCCGAATTTGCTGATATTGGTAATATCAATCGGGTAATAGTTGGTATTGGAGAACAAGACCTGGATACAAAAGCAGTAGTACCCCGCATAAATGCCGAAGTCATTGGGGCAAGTAGTGATCATTTGATTTTACATTCCGAAAACCCTATTGAAACAGGATGTGAAATTGAATTTGATATTAACTATTCAGCCTTGCTCAGATTATCGATTTCACCTTATGTCAAGAAAGTGTTTGTTTAATTGAGGAAAGCGTTTAATTGAGGGAAGTGATAATCTCCTGATCTGCTATCAATCGCAGGAAATGTTCCATACATAAACGCAGCCTGTTTTCGGTATTCTCTGAATAGAGTTGTTTGTTCAGCAGTAAATCGACAATAAAGCTGAAATCTATGGTAAGTTCGGCAGAGAGAATGGTTCCCTCATCTTCTTTCCGGACAAGAAGATTGAGGGCGGACTGCTTCACTGCAAGGGTTCGCTCTTTCAGTCTGAGCTCAATCCTGGTTTCATTCTCAACATTACTGAATACCGTAAAAATAAAGGGAATCATAATATCATTAATCCTGAACGGGGATCGCAGGTCAAAATAGAGATATAGTTCATCCCCATTATTTGTTGTTTCAATTCGGTCATATGCTGCCATTGGTTTATGCAGTTCCTCATTTAATGCGTTTAATCCAGGAATAACCCATTTGTTGTAGTAAGTATCTGTTAAAAGAGTGTTTCGGGCTGATTGAGTATCAATACCGCAAATAATAGTGGCAGAAGTAATTAACGGTCGACCCGCCCCTTCAGATTGGTGGGTTTCTAAAGGTTTCAGGAAAGTATATTGAGGCATTGCTATATGTTCAGCAGCTGATACTGTCCCAATAAAAAAACAAAAAAGAGACAGGATAAGTATCGATGTGATCAGCCGTTTCATGAGCATCAGCTTATCCGAAATCGGCATTAGTTTCTATATTTATATTTGTCAATCGGCAACTATTGAAGTCTGAAAGAGGACCGGCCTTCCATCTTCTGTTTCCCGGTTATCTCCGTTTTCTTCAATTCCTATTGACAGTTCGCCGCAGCTTGCATAGTATTTGGGCTATGAAAGCAAATGAATTACGAAAAAAATACATCGAGTTTTTTAAAGAGAAAAATCACACACAGATATCCGGTAAATCATTAATACCGGAAAATGACCCAACGGTACTCTTTACCACTGCCGGGATGCATCCATTGGTACCGTATATTCTCGGTGAACCGCATCCTGCCGGAACAAGGCTGGTAGCTTACCAGAAATGTATTCGTACCTGCGATATTGAAGCGGTCGGGGATCCCAGCCACCTGACACTTTTCGAGATGCTTGGCAACTGGTCTCTCGGCGATTACTTTAAGGAAGAGGCTGTCAGGATGAGTTATGAGTTTCTTACAGACAGTAAGTGGCTTGGAATTGATCCGGAAAAACTTTCAGTTACGGTGTTTGATGGTGAAGAGGGCATTCCAAGGGATGATTTTACCGCTGGTATTTGGCGGTCTTTAGGTATCCCGGATGAAAGAATCTATTTTCTACCTCGTGAAGATAACTGGTGGGGACCCGCCGGTGAAACCGGACCCTGTGGACCGGATTCGGAAATGTTCATCGATACAGGCAGGGAAGCCTGCGGTGAAGAGTGCCGACCCGGCTGTCATTGCGGTAAATATTTTGAGATTTGGAATGATGTTTTTATGCAGTATCGAAAGACGAAGGAGGGTGAATACCTTCCAATGGATAGACAATGTGTTGATACCGGAATGGGTATTGAGAGAACAATTGCCATTCTTCAGGGAAAACAGTCAGTGTATGAGACTGAGATTTTTACGGATATTATCTCAGGAATAGAGAATTTATCGGGAAAGTTATATGGAGAGAATGAGGAGATCGATATTTCCATAAGAATTGTTGCAGATCATTTGAGGACAGCAGTTTTTATTCTGGGAGACGAACAGGGTATCAGCCCCTCTAATCTCGGGCAGGGGTATATACTGCGCCGGCTTATTCGACGTGCGGTTCGGCACGGAAAAAAAATAGGAATTAATCAATTCTTTCTTGGCACTCTTTCCAGTCTGGTTATTGATCAGTACGGTGAACCCTATCCTGAACTTGAAAGTAAGTGGAGTTTTGTAAGTGCTGAACTCTCGGCTGAAGAGGAGAAATTTCTGAAAACACTTCAGAAAGGTGAGATTGAGTTTGAAAAAATGCTGCCGAATTTGTTAAAAGGTAAAAATCGTATTATTCCCGGAAGACTTGCGTTTAAATTGTATGATACCTATGGATTTCCACTTGAGATTACCGAAGAACTTGCGTTTGAACATGATTTCATTGTCGACAGGGCAGGTTTTGAGAAAGCTTTTCAGAAACATCAGGAAGCTTCCCGAGCTGGTGCAGAAAAAACATTTAAGGGTGGTTTGGCTGACAATTCTGAAATGACCACAGCACTGCATACTGCAACTCATTTGCTGCATAAAGCCCTCAGAGATGTGCTTGGTGAGCAGGTTGGACAGAAAGGGAGTAATATTACTCCGGATCGACTTCGTTTTGACTTTACTCACCAGGATAAAATGAGCTCTGAAGAGCTGAAAAAAGTAGAGGATATTGTAAACGGGCAGATTCAGAGAAACCTTGCAGTAACTATGCAAATGATGACCCTTGAAGAGGCAAAAACGGCCGGAGCCATAGCTTTCTTTGAAAGTAAGTATGGTGAACAGGTCAAGGTCTACAGTATCGGAGATTTTTCCAAAGAAGTATGTGGGGGTCCTCATGTTGAGAATACCGAAGTTATGGGAGTTTTTAAGATCAAGAAAGAGCAGTCATCTTCTGCCGGTGTTCGCAGGATTAAGGCTGTATTGATTCCTGAGAATTGATAGTACGCTATCCCGGTAATAAATAGTATCAGTTACTTAGCACTACAGCGCAAGATTAGTGTTATTTTACCAAATAACTTGGGTGTATTATAACCACGATACAAATGAACTGACCTTTTTCTATAGATTATTTAACGAGTGTACTCAATTATAAGCAGAAAGATGGAT
>JABMQR010000323.1 GCA_013202335.1 Bacteroidota bacterium | reverse complement strand
TATCATGATTTATGATACCACCGGTATCTAAATTCTTTTATAAGGAGTGTTCACATGACACATCAACAAGCTTTAAGAAAGCTGCAAACAGACATGCAGCTCAGGGGATTCAGTACTAATACTATTGAATCCTATAGCCTTCCTACGGTACGGTTTTTAAGCCAGTGTCGCAAGACTGACGTCAGATTACTTGATGAGAAAGATTTCAGGACTCACCTACTGTATCTTTATAATCAAGAAGTTCTCAAGCCGGCATCTATAAACCAATACAACAGTGCTATCAGGTTTTTCTATGAGGTCACCCTCGAGAAAGATATCAATTACAAGCGGGTTCCCCATTCCAAGAAACACAAGACCAGGCCTGAAGTACTCTCCGTATCGGAGTTGATTTCTTTCTTCGATGAAATCAACAACCCAAAACATTTCGCTTTCTACCTAAATCTGTATGGCTCAGGTCTGCGGATCAGCGAAATGGTATCCTTGCAGACTCGTGATATAGATGGAAAAAGAATGCTGCTGCATGTGCGCAACGGTAAAGGGGGTAAGGAACGGTTTGCTCCGCTTACCGATGCCGGCTATACGGCTCTTCAGTACTATTGGAAAATGTACAGGCCGGTAAATGTACACAATTACATCTTCCCGGACTGTACCAAGACCCGCACCCTAACCACTAAGGCGTTTTCGTCTCAGTTCAAAAAACTATATCAAAGGATGCAGGATTATGCAAGACCGCCACACCACAAATACCGACATTACAATTATGCCGATGTTTGCTGAAACATATCACTATCATGTTTAAGAGAATGGATTTGTGAAACTATCCATCGGTATAATTTCTGGTTAGAGGCCGTATAATCTCTTGATGCTCTCCTCATCATTTTTGAACTTCGCAGGTAATGTCGTGACGATGCCCCCATCACCTTCCGTGGCTTTTTCAATTGACTTCCGTTTTCTCTCAACGTCAAAGAAGGTGTATGTCAGGGAAGTGTTTATTTGCGAATGTCCAAGCCAAAGGCTGACTTGCTCGAGGCTCATGCCCGTCTCATACAGATGCTGGGATCGTGAATGCCTCAAATGGGGAGCTCCCCATTTGAGGCACACCAGAGCCCAAAATTTGTATAGTGCAGGCATGCCGCTTCCCTTGGTAAGTGAATGGTTAGGGTATTCGAATATGGAAACGTCGCTGATTTATGCACATGCCGACGTGGAAATGAAGCGTAAAGCAATTGAAAAGGCTACAAGTGGTGAAAACACTTTAGTAGAGAAGGAACTACCAAAATACATGACTGATAAGGACATTATTAAAAGGCTCTATGGAATCGCTTGAAAATTATTCCGATAAATTTCTATGAAAACAAAATACGGTTGGATTTATTAAAAACAAAGAATAGGAGCAAAGGTTTTCTGCTTTGCATGATATAATTCAATGGGTAGATACCATTTTTCAGCTGCAATCTGCTCATTTCTTTTAACTCACAAAGTATTATTACGATGCTGCCTGCTCTAGTAAAGAGACTATGAATTGTGGTAAATCCGGGATTCTGATGATCTTCTTTATCTCGGGAAGCATCATACTCATTTCGATTCTTGCTTGCTTTAGCCGGTAACGAACTTCTTTTGCATCTATTTCAGCAAATCGCTCTTCAAGGGTTTTTTTACCGGCAAGAATAATCTGCATATACTCCTGGTTTTTCAAGTTCATCGTTAATGGGGTATCAGGAAGCATTGTTTTAAGTACCCTTTCCACAGAATTAAACCCATTTTTCTTACGATAGCCACGCATCAACTTTCTAAAAAAAGATTCTAAAATGAAATGTAAAGCTTTACATTGCATTTTGTATGTGAAAAAAATAAAATGTAAAGTTGTTTTGATAAATACTACTCTCTTAATAATTTAGTGGGATGTATCTTTACATAATATTTATCTACCGATGCTGTTAAGCAGAGTTATCAATTCGTTGCTCCTGGTTGGTGTTACTTTTAGTAGATCTTCTTCAACTATCAATGTTGATGCTCCAAGTAAGGCTTCTTCTTTCAGTTTTCCTGATATTCGAGCATAAATTTCGGTGGTTTGTATGGTTGAATGCCCGAGAAAATCACGAATATACACAAGGTTTACTCCGTTTTCAAGTAAACTGACGGCTTTGGAGTGCCGAAACAATTCCTTACGTAAGGAATTAATGAGTTATCCAAACTTATTATCATTCCTTACCTTTTGATATAACTCACGCTGGGTAAGG
>JABMQR010000322.1 GCA_013202335.1 Bacteroidota bacterium | reverse complement strand
GCTATAAACGGATTTGTTGTGCGCGAAGCTTCTAAAATCGGACTTAAAGTCCCGGTTAATAAAACATTGACCGCATTGATCGAGACACTTCAAAGCCATTATGAATAGAAACTGGAAACTTGAAACTGGAAACTGGAAACTCAATAATACGTAAGATTTTAGCCTTTGGATAACCGTTCAGAGGTTCAGGGTTCAAAGGCAATTAAGAAACTCTTATCTGTAAAATCTGTGTCCAACTACATTATATAAGGAGATGATTAAGATGAGCAGTGATAAGGTAACAGTTCTCGATATTCAGCAAGCAAAGGAAGAAGGCCGAAAGCTGGTTATGGTCACCGCATACGATTACCCGTTTGGTTTACTTGCTGCTGAGGCGGAAGTCGATATTGTCCTGGTTGGTGACTCTGTGGGTATGGTCGTCATGGGTCTGGAAGGCACCGTTGAGGTTACCATGGAGCATATGGTACATCACATTAAGGCGGTGGTTCGGGGCTGCAAAGGTCCTTTGGTCGTAGGCGACATGCCCTTTATGAGCTACAACACTTCTATCCGGGAGGCCATCCACAATGCCGGACGGCTGATGAAAGAGGGTGGCTGTGACGTGGTCAAACTGGAAGGCGGAGTTGACTTTGCATCCACAATAGAGGCTATCGTGAAGGCCGGAATTTCTGTTCAGGGACATATCGGACTGACTCCGCAGACTGCCGGCACTCTTGGCGGCTTTAAGATGCAGGGACGAGACGCTATGGCGGCAAAACGGATTGTCGACGACGCAAAAGCTCTGGAAAATGCGGGAGTTTTTTCCATAATTTTGGAGGCCGTACCGGCGCCTTTGGGCAAGCTTGTGACTGAAGCGGTAAAAGTGCCGGTCATCGGTATCGGTGCCGGGCCGGATGTGGACGGTCAGGTCCTTGTTACTCACGACATGATAGGCCTGTTTGAAAAATTTATACCCAAATTTGTAAAACAGTATACTCAGATCAGACCGACAATCCTTGACGCCTTAAACCGGTTCAAGGAAGATGTCCAAAACGTGACTTTTCCAGGGCCTGAGCATTCGTTTAAAATGCCCGATGAGGCTCTGGAACAACTTAAAAAGCTGATCAAAGGCTAAGAGACCTTTGAAAAACTCCCCTTTTGCCGAACCCTGTTAATTGATAAACTTCAATTTCCCAAAATCAGGCTTTTTACGAGACTATCAACATTAGTTTTGTTTATGCATATTCTAAAAGATACGGCGAATTTTTCACAGACGCTTAGAAGAGCCTCCATTATCTTATTGATAACTTTGGGGCTTTCCATATTAGCTCCGTCGTTGACCATGGCATCCTGGTTAATCGAAGCTAAGAAATTTCATATTTCAGCTCATGGTCAAATATCCTGCCAGGATTGTCACGAGAGTATTATCAATGAAGAACTTCACCCAAATCCCGCCTATGTCAGCAAGGAATTAGCATACTTTTTTACCGTTGATACATGCTTATCCTGTCATGAAGGTATCATGGAAAATCTAGACGAAGGGATCCACGGCAACGAAAAGGTAGAAGATCCAAAAGGATATGAATATTGCCTTAGTTGTCATGAACCTCATTATCAACTTCGAGTGGGTGAGAATCGTATAGGAAAATTCGACCCTTCAAAGCCCAACCATGAGCAATGCGGAGCATGCCACGAGGAGCAATCTGCTTTACCTGAGTTTTCTTATGATGATGAAAGCTGCATATCCTGTCACCTATCCGTGAGTCTGCCTGATCACAAGGTAAAAGAAAAGATCGTTTCCTTTTGTTTTTACTGCCATGGCCAAAAAGGAACCCGCACCCAGGAAATGACCGGAAAGATGGTTCCTTTATTAAACATAAGCGACTATCAGTTATTGCCCCATGCGGAGGTGGAATGTACGGCCTGTCACCCCCAGGCGATAGAATTTAACCACGGATCTCAAAAATCTGGTGACTGCCGTCAATGTCATCTTCCACATGATGAAAAAGTTACCCATGATGCTCACATAGCGGTTGCTTGCGAAGCATGTCATCTTAATGAAGTTGCAGCGGTGAGAGACCTCCAAACGGTAACTATTCGCTGGGAAAAAACAACCAGACCGGGAATGGTCTCCAATATCCATAACATGGCAACATCCGATGATGATATTTGTGCAAGGTGCCATTTTGAAGCAAATCACGTGGGGGCCGCAGCCATGATCCTGCCGCCCAAGAGTATCATTTGCATGTCATGTCATGTATCCACATTCTCTGTGGGTGACACCACCACCATCGTTGCACTGCTGGTTTTTTTGGTGGGCCTGCTAATAGCGTCTACTTACTGGCTTTCGGGATCTCATACAGGAGCTGATACGGCAGGTTATTTTGGCATGGCACTTGCGCTATTATGGAATGCGGTAAAGACTATTTTTTCGGACAAATTTATTCTGATTTTAAAGGCCCTATTCTACGATGTTTTTCTTCAAAGGAGACTTTTCAAGCGTTCGGCAAAGCGCTGGGTTATTCACAGCTTGATTTTTATCCCTTTCATCATCCGATTTATATGGGGGATTATTGGGCTCCTTGCTTCCTTATGGTTTCAGAACTACCCACTTGCCTGGGCAATGATTAACAAAAACCACCCGACAACAGCTTTTTTGTTTGATTTGACCGGAGTTATGATTGCTGCCGGTATCGTAATGGCTTTTCTGCGGGGAGGGGCTGCCGAAACAGATCGGATGCCTGGGCTGCCGAAACAGGATCGATTGGCACTGAGCTTGATCGGCGGAATTGTATTGGTCGGTTTTTTTCTGGAAGGCTTGCGGATTGCGTTGATGGGAACACCATCCGATTCGGGTTATGCAGTAATCGGCTACGGGATTAGCAAGTTATTCTCAGGCATGACGGGGTTAAACGATATTTATGGATATGTATGGTACATTCATGCTATCTTGGCAGGGGCATTTATTGCCTATCTACCCTTCAGCCGTTTGATTCATATCATTATGGCCCCTGTGGTCGTGGCTATGAATGCGGCAACTGAACCTGAACATAAAAGAATATGACTCGAGTCAAAATTTCTTGGGTGTAGTGGTTGAGTAGCAATCGACGACCTAACGAAGTCTGAATTAAGGAGATAACATATGGAGGCCAAATACGAGTTTGAAAAAAAATACCGCAAACAGATTTTACAATGCTCACGATGTGGATTTTGCCAGGCGGTCTGTCCTATTTATGGATCAACCCTTCGGCCCTCCTTGAACGCCCGTGGAAAGATGCTCATCTTGAGAGAGATCATGGAAGGGAAAATAGATCTCAATGATGAACTGATAGAAACTCTTTTTCAATGTACAACTTGCGCGAGTTGTTTCGAGAACTGTCCATCCGGTGTCAAAGTGCCTGACATCATCAAACAGGTCAGAAAGGATATGGTGAATATCGGGTCCTGTCACCCTGTCTTTAAAGGGATGAACGAAGTCCTTCAGAAGCACACCAACATTTATGCAGAGGACGAACCAGAGGATTTTGAAAGGGAGCGAAACAAAAAGGCTGAATATGTTTATTTCATAGGGTGTGTTGGTTCCTTTCGCGAAGACGAGCCAACACTGGCCACACTGGAACTTCTTGATCGCCTCAATGTGGATTTCACCCTGATTGACGAGGTATGTTGCAGCGGCGTACTGGAAGATGTTGGATATCAAATCAACGAAGACCTGGCCCGGAAAAATATCGAACTCATTCTGGCAACAGACGCTAAACAAGTTATTACAGGTTGCCCTTATTGTTGGCGCACCTTCAATAATAAACCGCAGTATGCCGAGCTCAAAGACAAGGAAATACGGGTTGTCCATATTACTCAGTTCCTGAAAGACTTTGATCTGAGTGTGAGAACAGACAAACTGGTCACTTACCATGATCCCTGCGACTTAGGCAGGCACAGCGGGATCTATGAAGAGCCCCGTGATACCATCCGGAAGTTCGCTCCAAACTTTGTTGAGATGCCCAATAACCGTGTCGATGCCCTCTGTTGCGGTGCCGGTGGCGGTGTAAGGGGGGCTTACGCCAAGAACTCTATTGCCATGGCACGTCGACGGCTGCAAGATGCCGAGGAAGTGAATGCTGAGGTTGTTCTGACAGAGTGTAATTCCTGTGTTCACAACCTGGCAAATGCTAAGTTGCGCAAACAAAAATTCAAGATATATAATACTACGCAGTTTATTAATGAGTTGATGGAAGAGGCGGAGTAGAAGTACAATATATATTTAGCTATATAATAACAGAGATTATAGAAAGATAGTAAAATTTTAGTAACGTTCAAAAGTTACGGCATAACAGGTTACCAAACTTAATGAAGTACATTTAACAATCTGTTCGGTAATACCAATTTCTGAAAGGCGATATCAATTTACTTAGGAGAAGGTGACCAAATATTTGCGATTTAACAAACAGTATTTCTGTCATTAGAG
>JABMQR010000321.1 GCA_013202335.1 Bacteroidota bacterium | reverse complement strand
CTCCTCAATCGTGTAACCATTGGCGACCGCCCTCTGGCACGGCCCTCGCTACAATAAATCTGTTAATTTCTCGATAAGAAAAATAGGAAATGATAATAACTTAAAAGTAATATGATCTATTTTAACACCATTTTTTACACTTGTATCCACTATGACATTAGATGACTTATCAAGATTAAAACGGACTGCTTTCCCCAGATTTTTTTGATAAAGAAATTGATGGAGAGATTTTAATGTACCGCTTTTTCCCGATTTAATTTCAATTGGCCAGATTCGTCCTGCCGCTGTTATGATAAAGTCTACTTCTGCATTGGTAGATTTTTTTTCTCGAAGCCAATAATAGAGTTCAGGCTTTTTTGCCTGACCTGAACCATACATTAAATGCTGTGCTGCAAACTGCTCACTTGCTGCACCAATAGTAAAAAGTTCCTGAGTTCTCAGCGAAACAAAATCATTCCAGGTTAAACCACACTGATAGTGCATTAACCCTACATCGAGAAAATAGGGTTTTACAATATTTGTATCAACACTGGCTTTTAACGGGATTCCAGAGCAGGAGCTATGATATACCGGTAAAATCACACGTGCTTTGATAAGGAGATGAAAAGCTTTTTTAAGTTCTCTGGACTGATTCTCCCGTGAAATATTACTATATTTAACTTTTTGCCCAATGTGGGTTGAAATATAATTAAATACCATTTCAAGGTGTTCTGTATTAACTCGTTTTTTATATTTTGAAAAATCTTCAATATATGTTTCGATTATTGATCGATGAACCCGCTCAACTGCCAGTCCGCTTTTTGTTTCTGAATAGGTTAAAACAGCTTCCGGCATTCCTCCAATGAACAAAAACTCTCTATACCGTTCCAGCAATCTGTTAAACATATCCTGGCTTATCTCAGAATCTTTTTCACCTTTACAGGTCTTTAGTAGTATTTCCTCGTTTAAGGCTGCGAGAAACTCAAAAAAAGTCATTGGTCCAAGATACAAATACTCAACCCGCCCGACAGGCATGGAGTATTCCATATCATCTAAAACTATTTCAAGAAGCGAACCTGCTGCAATTACAGGAATTTCAGGTTTTTTTTCATAGAAATAACGTAAAGTGGTAATCGCAATAGGGTGTTTTTGTATCTCATCTATAAAAATAAGGGTATTGGATGAAATTCGCTGTTGAATTAACACTTCCAAATCCCGCAGTATATGTTCAATATTCATTGAATCGAAGGCGGTTATTTTGGGGAATAATTCTAAATTTATTTCAAATAGATCAAATCCGTTTTCTCTGGCAAAATTGCGTACCAGAGTTGACTTGCCTACTTGTCTTGCACCTCGAATAATAAGAGGTTTTCTGCGTTTTTGGTTAATCCAGTTCTCTAAATAATGTTCTGCTTCCCGTTTCATAATGAATTATATCATACATGCATATAATATACCATTGTTTTCTGCAATACATATCAATAACTAACCTCATTTTTATGCATATTAGTGCAACTCTGCTTATCATTTTTGCACCAGTGCAATTAATTCTGTTTGATATTTGTCCGGATTACCTTTGATAATCATTCCGGGTCCCTTGATATATTGTTCAATAATCGGGGCAGTTACCGTATACCCTTTACTACTGCAGTAGCTGAAAAGTTTCATATAACCGGCGCTCTGGGTTCCATACGGACCTTCATGAATAATAGAGACCGACGGAGTTTCCGGGAACACCCTGCAATTAATTCCTGCTGCATTAATCTCTTTTTTTACCATAACGCAGCCTTCAATATCCGCATCATCTTCTTTATATTCCAGATCATAAAAGAAACCAAAAGGTTTGCCTATGCTTATTCCCCATGTCTTCTTCATAAGAGTGGAGAAACAGCCGCTAATATCACTGTATTTTCCTTTAATTCTAACCCCGCAAATCAGCGTCTTCGGGAAAAACCCCTCTTTTATGGATAAGGATGCCGTAGGTTGTACGGTAATAATCTTTTTATAATGCGTTAATTGTTTCTGTATCTGCCGCAGATTAGATATTTCATTTTTTACATCTTCAAGTTTATTTTCAATGAAAACCGATAGATCTTCCTCTTCTGAACACTCTTCCAGAATTGATTTAATCTCATGTAAAGAAAATCCCAGATTTTTCAATGTCATAATTGCAGCGGCTCTGTTAAATGCATTCTCCCCGTAGTACCTGTAACCTGTATATCCATCAATTTTTTCCGGCATAAGTATTCCCAGATCATGATAATATCTTAAGGTTTTAATTGTAAAACCGATTGTCTTTGAAAACTCGCCAATGCTAACCATAAAAGTATTATAATACCCTGACCGGCATAATTCCAACCCGGAATTTAATTTATTTGCATACCGGCTGCCGGATAATTGTCTTAAGTTTTTCCTGAGTTGTCCGCAAAGGAGAGTTTAAATATACTTCTTTATGTTTCAAATGCAATTTATACTCATTGTCCTCTATAAACTTGTGTAGTTTTTTAATGGTAGGGGGCTCATCACTATATGGACCGAGATGAAGGATCTGTGCGCATAGACCCTCTTCATATGTAGAGAAATAGCCCTTTCCAAGATTGGGAAGATCCTTCTTTGCTGCAAGCTTAGCCCTTGCTTCTTCAAATATCTTATTATCGATATAATCGGGAAGGGCAATCATCATTGTCCATTTCCAGATATCTTTATTATCCATTGAAAAATCGGACAAATCATCGGTCCACCACTGCCCTTCCAGCGGCATTACAACAAAATCTTTATCGATAGCTTTGCACATAAACTTTATCGTATATGCCATTCCGTAAAGTACTTCCATACTCTTCCGGTACTCTTCTGAAGTATTGGGATCTCCCTGACCATCATAAGCCACAAACCTCATTTCCGGTACAGTAACAAATGAAGGTTCTTTACCTGCCTTAAATAATTGCTTCATCTCTTTTTTCAAGTCTGTTTTTTCCATATAATCCCCCTTAAATTGATATACTTTCAATCTACAACCTGCCCTATAGGGGAGAGTCAAGAAAAAAAACTTGACTTGCTAATACTGGGGCAGGAAAAAGTTATTGCAGCACAAAGTACTATCGTTTGACTGCTGGTCATGTACCCATATCAGGGTTCTTCAATCCATCAAACAAGGTATCAATAACCTTTCTTGATATCTGCTCCAGTGATTTTTTATCAAACAGCCTTCTTTCACTTCCTTCACCTTCATCTCTTCTTTCACTTCCATCTCCAGGCATCTGATTATTGATAATAATGAGAGCCAGGCCATGCACGGTTGACCATGTTGTCAAGGCAAGTGTTATAGGATCTCCTGCCTGGACCAGATCTGCTTTCTGACATGTTAGGATTAAATCTATCAATGCATCAAAAGATGTTCCTTTATCAAGCACACATTCATCAGAAAAACTTCCAAACATAACCTTGAGATGTTCTGGGTTTTCCACGGCAAACTGAATATAGCCCCATCCGGCCTCTTTTAACTGCAGTTCAGGATTTTGGGGATAGAGAGATGCTGAAATTGTGATTGTATCGGATAATTTTTTGTATCCCTCTTCTGCAATTGCCGCAATAAGTGATTCCCTGTTTTTGAAATGTCTGTATGGCGCTGCATGGCTGACACCGGCTCTCTTTGCAACATTACGAAGGCTGAGGGATCCGATTCCCTCTTCAGATAAAATCTCCAGACCGGAAGATATTAATGTATTTTTAAGATTACCCTTATGATACGAATTTGATTTTTCTATAATTTTTTCTGTCATGCTTTTCCCCATTTATGTTGACGCTGACAACATTTGATGTTATATTTAATTCACTCTTATGTTTACAGTGTAATCATAAGAGATTTCTTTCTGGATAGCAAGAGGAGAATAAAGGAGACAGCGTAATGAGTTACAATAGAGTAGTAATTAGTGCTTTCGGAAATCCGGAAGTATTGAAATTTGTTCATGAAAAAGAGTTACCGGAACCTGGCCGGGGTGCGGTTCTAATCAAGGTTGCGGCAGTAAGTGCATGTTTTACAGACACCATGGTCCGAAAAGGCATCTATTTTGGAATGAAAGAGAAACCGCCATTCTCACCAGGTTATGATATGGTCGGTGTTATTGACAAAACTGGTCCGGAAGCATCACTCTATAAAATCGGCGATAAGGTAGCAGACTTAACGGTGACGGGCTCATATACAGAATATATTTGTCTTCCTGAATCCAACCTAACACCAATACCCGATGGGATAGATGATGGAGAAGCAGTCAGTATGGTACTCTCATATGTTACAGCCTACCAGATGCTAAAAAGATCAGCAAATGCAGGGAAGGGACAGAGTATATTAGTCCATGGAGCCGGGGGAGCTGTCGGGACGGCACTGCTGCAGCTTGCTTCAGTCATGGATATAAAAGTATATGGTACAGGATCATCATCAAAACAGGAGCTTATACGCAATCTTGGGGCCATTCCTATTGATTACAAGAATGAGTCAGTACTTAACAGAATAATGGAAATGGAACCGCAAGGCATTGATGCTGCATTTGATGCAATTGGTGGAGAAAGCTTTAAGACCTCTTTCAGTCTCCTGAAAAGAGGGGGAATTCTTGTCCCCTATGGCTTCTATAAAAACAGCACCGGACAGGGAGGCAATGTAGCTCTTGAGTTTATGCGGCTTAAACTTTGGAATCTCCTTCCTAACAGTAAAAAAGTAGATTTTTACTCTATTGGAGATGTACGAAACAGACATCCGGAATGGTTTAAAGAAGATCTTTCAGCATTGTTTACTATGCTTCTGGAGGGTCAAGTCTCCCCTGTAATAGCAAACCGATTACCACTCAGGGAGGCAAAAAAGGCCCATGAAATGATTGAAAATGCGTCAGTGGGAGGCCGCATTATACTGCAGGTTTGACTATAAAGGAAGTAAGTGCGTGTCCTGTTAGCATTTGGAAAATGGTCGAGTAGAAGTGCGCCTCTCCAGTCTTAGGAACAGGTTTGTTTTCTCTGTTACT
>JABMQR010000028.1 GCA_013202335.1 Bacteroidota bacterium | reverse complement strand
TCTCACTCTCCAGAGCTTTTTCACCATTGTAATAGATATGAAGATACATTCTTCGCGTGTCTTTGATGACATCCCCTTTGTAAGGACGTTCTTGTGTATAATTCCAAGAAATCATGGCCGTGTGTGTATGTAGTTGATACAGAGCATTGTAATTTGCTCTCGTTCTGATGGTATTCCGTACGAGATCCAACTCCCTGCGTACAAATTTCAAGGACACTTTTGTGGCTAATAAGAATTTCAGGTGATTATGATACAGAGCATTCACATTATCCTCACTGTAGAAACCGCGGTCCATTACCAGCTTCACCTTGCCAAAATCCAGAAAGTCCATGTCGGCGATAAGATTTTTCAATGTTTTGACATCGGGTATGTTTCCCGGCAGCTTTCGATAATAAAAAGGCAGATTAGATGTTTCTCCAAACAGCAATGTTTTTTGCAAGGACAAAATCCCCCAAGTTGCAAAGAAAAATCCCCAGACCCCCGGTGGGGAATTTTATATATAGTTAAAGCTGCATGAGAGAATGCTTTCCTCTGTAACTATCTCTATCAAAAAGCAGTAAGTGACTATGATGAATCAACCGATCAATCATAGCGGTAGTCATGGCTTCATCATAGAAAATATTTACCCACTTACTGAATTCTAAATTTGTGGTAACGATCATACTGCGTTTTTCATAACACGCTGAAATAACTTGAAATATAAGTTTTGCACCATCTTGATGAAGGGGAACATATCCAATTAAATCCTAAGGTAAGGATTTAATTGGCTATGTACCAATTGATCGTTCCCAGGCAAACAGATTCTTTACCCTAGTAAGTGAGCTCTATGAAAAAAGCACTATCATTATTACTTCAAATACCTCATTTGATGACTGGGCTGAACTCCTCGGTGATACGGTTCTTACTACTGCTTTGCTTGACAGATTACTTCACCATGCTCAGTGTTATACTATGAGCGGTATGTCATACCGCCTTTTCCAATCCAAACAGGAGGATACCAAATAACTATTCTGTTAGGTGGAAACTTTTATTTACCAACAGGTGGGAAAAAGTACTTGTTATTTACAATTGTAGAATAGGAATATTCTACTTCTCTAAGGGGGAACAATTGGAGGATTACCCAATGTATGCAAAAATTCAACATGAGAAATGCCTCAGCTTTAGCAAAGAAGCAGTAGCCCGGCATCAAAATCTGTCCTGGCGCACCGTAGCCCGGTACTGGGATATGAGGCATCGAAGAGTATGAAACTCTGCGCAAGCGACAGTATAGCAGCGGGCTGAATGTACACAGAGATGTCATTGTGAGCTGGCTGAAAGCCCATCAGGATATGAGTTCAGCACAAATTAGAAATTCTTCAAGGACTTAAAACATTATGAATATAATCACAATAATTAAAGATCTATTACGAAAATTGAAAGTAAACCGTGCTGTATTTTATAGTATTATGACAACAGGTTGGGCAGCCTTTGCTGGTCCATTGGTGATGTTGGTTATTGCATATATGTTAAGTGCTGAGGAGCAGGGATTTTATTACACATTCAACAGCGTTTTGGCGTTGCAGGTTTTTGTTGAACTTGGATTAGCAACGGTAATTGTTCAGGTTACCAGTCATGAGTGGGCTTTTCTCAAGCGAGATGAGAATGATAAAATTAATGGTAAGTCATCAGCTTTGTCTCGGTTAGGTAGTCTGTTACGCTTTTCATTTAAGTGGTATTTTGTTTGTGGCTTAGTTGTTATGGTTGTGCTAAGTATTGGGGGATATTATTTTTTCTTAACGAAACCGTATCCAGAAGTTAGTTGGCGGGTAGCATGGTTTGCTCTATGCTTTGTAGCAGGATTAACCCTGATGATGTCTCCGTTTTTTTCAATTATTGAGGGTTGCAACTATGTTGCCTCAATCCATTCTTTTCGCTTTGTGCGAGCGGTGTTAAGTTCCTTTGTTCTTATCGTAAGTGTGTTTTTTGGATTTGGGCTTTATGCATTGGTTGTCACCGCTTTAGTAAAATTAATTAGTAGTGTAATTTATATATGGTGGAAACATTATAAATTTATTTATCAATTAATGGTTTGTAAAATTACAGAGCAAATTTTTTGGCTTAAAGAAGTGTGGCCCTTCCAATGGCGGATTGGACTCAGCTGGATATCAGGGTATATTATTTTTTCCATCTTAACACCTGTTATGTTCTATTTTCATGGTCCGAAAGTTGCTGGTCAGATGGGAATGACATGGGCGATTGTATCGATGATTGAATCTGTTTCATTTTCTTGGATGAACACTAGAATGCCACAATTTGGCATTTTGATAGCACAAAAAAAATATGCAGAACTAGATCGTTTATTTAGCCAGCTTTTTCGAATTACGGTTGGATTTGTTGTTCTTGGTGCATTATGTGTTTGGTTGCTTATTTATGGTCTTCAAATTAGTGGTTTAGAAATAGGAGATCGACTTCTTCCTATACTTCCTGTTACACTTCTTTTAATACATCGAATACTTAATGTGATGATCAATAATATGGCTTTATATTTGCGTGCTCATAAACGTGAACCGATGTTGATTCCATCAGTGATTGGGGCAATACTTGTTGGAACATCCACTTTTTTATTGGGTTCTACTTATGGGCCTACTGGGGCAGTAGGAGGTCTTCTTGTTGTGACAATTGTTTGGGGGATTCCCTCTAGTTATGTAGTGTTTTCAATCTGTCGAAAAAAGTGGCACAATTAATCTTCTAGCGACGAAGTTTGTCGTGCTGAATTTATCATATCCAAGTAATAAAAAAATCTGAAACGAATCAGATATGAGGAATGTTCTATTGAAAAACAATACAGAAAATATTTTGTTAAGTATATGCATACCGACTTATAATAGGGCAGATTTTCTTCGTGATGCTATAAAATATATATTACTCTCTATCAATAATATGCATGGACTTGTTGAACTAATTATTTCTGATAATTGTTCAACTGATGGAACATTAAGAATTTTGGAAGAATTACCTAAACATTCTTGGATCCATTGGAGTAGGAATTCAATAAATGAAGGACCTGTCAGGAATGGACTTGCTTGTTTGAAACTTGCAAAAGGAGAATATATTTGGTTTGTGGGAGATGATGATGTAATTAGGCCAGAAGGACTAAATCATTTATTATGTGTACTAAGAGAACATATAGAAATAGATTATTTTGTCGTAAACGCAATTACTAGTGCCAATGAACAAAGAATCCAAATTAGTGATATGTTTCATAATGAAGAAATATTAAAAGAGCAAAAAACAAAATATTCTGATCTATCTGATAGAAAAGTGATTTCTTTTAATGAATACTTAGATCCCTATTTCGACCCAATCTTCTTGGGATCTATAATGTGCAATATTCTCCGCCGGAGTGTTTGGGAACAGGGGTTGACTGGGGTTAATGTGAATGCACCTATGGGAACTATTGAGGGTACTTATTTAGTTTGTTGTGTACTAGCACGTACAATGGTTGGGAAACCATCTTTTTACATTGGATTTCCATGTAGTGTAGCTTTTTGGGGGCATCAGGAATGGCAAGGATATTTACCTATTATATTCGCTTATACATTTTACCACCTTTTGGACAACTATGAAACCCACGGCGTTGAATCATGGCGGATCAATAAATGTCGTCGATATTTACATCTAAAATCAGGTATGGCTATTTTAAAACTTAATATATTCAAAGATTTACCAGGTAGGGAATTGTTTTCTTTTAAGACGCATTTGTATCGATACTGGGCACATGTTGAATTTTGGAAAGGACTTTTTCTAATACCTATATGGAGGTTTGTTCGAGAAACGCATCGAAAAATAAAGAAAAATCTACGAAGATCGATTTAGATCAGTATGGGAACCTAAATCCCTCTAAATATTGCTTGATGAACTTGATGTCATTGAATACTACGAACATCTTGGCAAAGTTGGTCATTGGGGTGAGATTACTAAGAAGCAGCAAGCGCTGTATGAATCACTAGAGGTTCAAGTTGCTGTGTGCATAATTTGACCTGAGGATGCAGGTAGGAGATTGTGGAGGAAGAGCTGTCAAGAAAAATTACTAGAAATAAGTATATTTTGCCCAAATGTACCAATTTTGCTATAATAAATAGAAGCAATTAATTATTATCATTATGTGGGGGATAAAAAATGGGAATCCCAAGGAAACTAG
>JABMQR010000320.1 GCA_013202335.1 Bacteroidota bacterium | reverse complement strand
GAGAACAGTACTGCACATTGGCGGTGCTGAAAGCATGGTGCTTCTCTGGCTTGATGGGAAATTTGTCGGTTTAGGAAAAGATAGCAGACTGGAGAGTGAATTCGATCTTACACCGTTCCTTTCAGATGAACATAAGCATGAACTCCTTTTAATGGTTATTCAGTTTTGTGACGGTAGCTATCTGGAGGATCAGGATCATTGGTGGATGGCAGGATTACATCGTGATGTCAGCTTATATTCAACTGCAGAAACCTTTTTGCAGAATATAGCAGTACAGGCTGAACCGGCGGGAAACAGTAATGGACCTGGTACAGTAGTAGTACAGGTGGAGCTGGGTACTGGAGCTGTGCTTGACTCAGATGCCGCTGAAGGAAGTCCGTTTAAACTGGATGTTCGTGTCTATGATATGCAGCAGAATCTTCTTGTCTGGGGAAATTCTCATAGTGTCGATGGAATCTGTAATTCACCGGAACAACAGCACTCCTCACCGCATGGCGGGCAGAGAATCTCTCTTCATTTGAGCCTTGAAAATATAACATTATGGAGTCATGAGACACCTGTTCTGTATACAGCTGTTTTAGAGTTGAAGAATAGCAATAATCAGCTGATAGAATGTACTGCATTAAAAATCGGGTTTAGAAGATTGGAAATTCGAGACCGGCAGTTTTTTCTCAATGGAAAAGCTGTGCTTATTAAAGGTGTCAACAGGCATGAACATGATGATAAAACCGGAAAAACAGTTACACGTGAGAGTATGCTGCTGGATATAAAAATGTTGAAAAAGTATCATTTTAATGCCGTACGAACAGCACACTATCCCAACCATCCCGATTGGTATGATCTCTGCGATATGCATGGAATTTTATTGGTTGATGAAGCAAATATTGAGAGTCATCAATTTTATAATGAAATTTGCCGTAATCCACGATATCTCTCTGCATTTACCGATAGAACAAGCCGAATGGTAGAACGCGATAAAAATCACCCATCAATAATTTTCTGGTCTCTGGGAAATGAGAGCGGATATGGTCCAAATCATGATGCAGCTGCCGGAATAGTCAGGGGATTGGATTCTTCCCGACCTCTGCATTATGAGGGAGCTGTTCGGGAAGAGTGGGGACAGGGACCGTATCAATTTGAAAGAGGATCCCGTGCTTCCGATATAGTAGCACCGATGTATGCTCCAGTAGAAGAAATTATTGAATGGGCGAAGAATCCCGCCGACCCTTTAGATGAACGACCTCTGATAATGTGTGAATATAGCCATGCTATGGGAAACAGTAATGGTGGATTGGCTGACTACTGGAATGCCTTTAAATCATATAAAGGGCTGCAGGGCGGTTTTATATGGGATTGGGTGGATCAGGGGATTTTGAAAAAGACTTCTGATGGAGAATCTTACTGGGCGTATGGCGGTGATTTTGGGGATAAACCGAATGATCTGGATTTTTGTATAAATGGATTGGTCTGGCCTGACAGAACTCCGCATCCAGCTTTGGAAGAGCATAAAAAACTGGTACAGCCTGTTAACTTCTCCTTTGTAAATGCGGAAGAGGGGCGGATTAAAGTTTTTAATGACTATGACTTTTCAACTTTAGATCACTTAACTTTTTATTGTTCAGCATTTCTTGATGGAAAAGAACAGGCAGCCATTGAATTTACGGTACCATCAATTTCAGCCGGCAGTTTTGCAGAGGTAGAGATCAGGATGATTACCGGAGTGATAAATAGTATACGTGAAGATTCATTTTCAAAAGACGGTAATGAGATCTCCGTAATTGTATCTGCCTGTTTAAAAAGAAAAGAATTCTGGGCTGAAATTGGTTATCAAATAGCGTGGGAGCAATACCTGCTGCCGATACATAATATAGGAGATGGGGAGGCTGCAAGAGAATATAGAAATATTCCCATTCCAGGTGAGCTTTCAAAGGTGTTTCCTGTAGTGCAATTGGTTGAAGATCTTCCCGTTATGAGATATATGGCGGGTGATAAAAATTTGATTGTCAAAGGTCCTTTTTTACAGATATGGCGGGCGCCTACCGATAATGACTATATCAGGAATCTTGGTCAGCAGGAAAATAAACCGGGATATCTTTGGTATAAAGCAGGAATTGACAGAATTGTCTGTACTGCTGGTGAGATGATAAAAGATGACACCTTCATCCTGAAGTATACGACAGTGGAAGGAAATCTTCCAGTTGGAACGCTGCAAGGGAAAATGCAGAGAGCAGAAAATGGCAATGTACAGATGCATCTAACCATTGCGTTGGATCCCGGGCTTCCTGAATTGCCGCGTATTGGGATTCGGTTTGAACTTCCTGAAGGCTTTGAACAGTTAAGCTGGTATGGACGTGGGTTACTGGAGAATTATCCGGATCGGAAAGAAGGATATCCCATAAAAATATGGGAAGGATCCGTATCGGATGAGTATGTGCCGTATATCTTGCCTCAGGAACATGGTGCTCATTGTGATACACGGTGGGTGTGTGTAAACGATATATCAAAAAAGAATGGGAAAGGATCATTTCACATCTCATCACGTACACCGTTCATTTTTTCTGCATTACATACACCTCCGGAGTCATTGGATACATTGAGCCACACCTGGCAGGTTGAGTTTGATAAAAAAACGTATCTTTCAATTGATATTGCTCAGCGGGGTTTGGGAACAGGTGCCTGCGGACCGGATTGCAGTGATGCTCATAAGATTCAACCAGGTATCTATACTATTGAACTCGAGATTGCAGCGCACCTATAACATAGTTGTCTGGATTGTAAG
>JABMQR010000319.1 GCA_013202335.1 Bacteroidota bacterium | reverse complement strand
GGTTCAATCAGCTTTTCATTTTTCTTGCTCTGTTTGGGAATTGCAAGAAAATGGTTTGATCCCCATGTCTTTTCTTCTTCAAAGAACTTAGGAATACCCAGAAAACCCCATTCAAAATCAACATCATTAAGACTGAAATAATGCCATGTACCATTCCACATCATTCCAAGTTCTCCGGCTCCAAACTGTGCAGCTCCATTTGTTCCAGGTTCATTATATCCATTTTCACGAATAGAAACTAAATACTTAAGCGCGGCAAGACCTTCTGGCGTGTTAAACACGGCTTTATTGCCTTCAACAAGCTCACCACCGTTTTGCCAAAGCAACATATACCACATACGTCTGTACCATCGGGGCGCACCATACGCACCAGGATGAAAGGCATATTTTCCAATAGATTTTATGGCTTCCATTGCAGCGTTGAAATCTTCCATAGTCTTAGGTGGATTTTCAGGATCTAACCCTGCTTCAACAAAAATGTCTTTATTGTAATAAATTCCCAACATTGTGTTATCAAGAGGAATACCATACTGGTTACCTTTTACGGAAGCGATATCCCATACAGCAGGAACGTAATCATCGCGTTTGAAATTATATTTCTCAACTAAATTTCCAACGGGAGAAGCGTTGAGCGGAATTAACGCAGGAATAGATGAGGTCATGGTAAAATTAAGAATAGTAGCAATCTGAGGAGCTTCGCCCGCCAAAACAGCATTATTCAATTGTGCCGTATATTCAGTCCATCCACCTTGTGTGAGATCAATAACTATATTTTCATGGGTAGCATTGAACTCTTCTACTATCATTTCCATGGCTGCAGCATCGCCTCCATGAAATAAAGTATTGAACGAAACAACAACAGGTTCAGTACTTTCCGGCTCAGTCTGTGCATTCGCAGTTACAACTGCTGTAAGCACCAAAGTTAGAATCATGAAAAATAAGATTCTTTTTAAAGCTTTCATCTTAACTCCTTTTTTTTAGTCCGTTCATGTTTTTCAACAATTTGGAAAATACTTAGATTATCCAACAGCAAAATCATCATACTTTAGCAAATCACCGTTCTACATGGTGGAACTATATTCTTTATTATGATATGGTATGTCATATCCTGCCAATTGTCAAGAATAGATAGTGTAAATTATAATATAGTGATACTTGCGGGAAAAACAAAGGAGCATTAAAAATGATAGCATCAGTAATAAAAACTTTTGAAATTTTGGAAGTCTTCAGTCCTGAAAAACCTGTACTTTCGCTATCCGAAATAAGCACTCTACTGGGTTATCCAAAGACAACGCTGCATACCATTTTAAAAACTATGATTTATAAAGGAGTGATAGAGCGTAGTGGAAAAGGAACCTATTCACTCGGTACCGCAATCATTTCAATGACTCAAGCTATCAGAGTAAACGTTCAGCTCCGTGATCGTGCTGCTCCTTTATTACGGGAACTCGCAGATACCTGTCGTGAATCAGTTTATTTAACGATATTGGATAAATCAGCCTGTCTTTATATTTATGCAATAGAATCTTCTGATCGCCTTTTAGCCCGCACGGCAATCGGTGAACGAACACCGCTTCACTGCACTTCAGCAGGTAAGGCAATGCTCTCATTCCTCCCGACAGAAACAGTAGAAACCCTGATTAAAGAACAGGGAATGACTAAATACAACGATAAGACTATTATAGATTTTGCAGTACTGTTAAATGAACTAAAAAAATCACGTGACCGTGGTTTTGCGGTGGATAAGGAAGAGCATGAAACAGGGATGTTCTGTCTTGGATCTCCTGTTTTTAATGAATCAGGAGAAGTCTTTGCCGCATGCAGTGTTTCCGGAACCGACCCGGATATTCTCGGAAAGAAAAAAGCCTTATTCTCGGCTGGTGTACGCTATACCGCCCTAGAAATTTCCCGCAGAATGGGCTTTGTGCCCAGCGGAGACAAAAAAATCTGGAAAGAAATTGCCAATCCGCTGCGGGAAGTTTAGCGAAGAAAAAACCCGACTGCTCAAGGATAAAACCAAGAAACAACCGGTATTTTAAATTATTCGGTTCAGTACATATTAATAAACAGTATCCCATTCAGCAATGTTTGCTTTATCAAATTTGAATGGTGAGCCAAGAAGAACTTCAGTTCCACCATCACTAGTTTTCGCTACAGTGTTTCCCGTCAGCACAATTTGGACAAACAGCTAAATTCTCTTAGCTACAGTATGTTATAAACTGTACATAAGGAGAATAGAAGTATGGCATCCAAAGAAACAACACCAAAAAGTATAGTCAGAGTGTTCTGCTCCCAAGAATTATCGCCATCTTAGATTAAATTTTTGTTTTGCACATATATTAATATAAGAGACTTACCCTATAGGAAAGGATAAATACTATATCTTATGAAGATTTATTTATTCCCTAATATCATCTACTTTCAAGGACATATTCATCTTATAAGAAATACTCATACACAACCTTCATTTTTTCGGGATAAGCTTCAACAGCAATCCGCCAAGCGATCAGCCTATCCATATCTTCCTCAGATAATGAATACCTCTGCAAGCTTTCATCCCAGTCCCAATCCATATCGTTCGGATATTCAGGAAAAGCTGGAAGATCTAAAACTGGTTTGAAAGGATAAGATACGTCCAGATCAACCTCAACCGGAAGCTGCTCAACTTGCAGAATCTGGGGTTGAGGGATTGCGCATGAACTTAAGCTTATCAGCAATATCAGCGTTAATAATAGTTTCAGTTTTTTCATCTGCTTCCTTCTGGATCTCTTGGATCATCTCTTCTGCTTCCTGGAATTCCACAATCTGCTGCTTAGTTTTCTCATGAGATAGTTTTTCTTCCCCGAAAGCTTGTACTACTTCCTGGGTCTGATTTACAGCTGCCTGCTCTTTTTCCTGAAAATAAACTGCAGTATTCTTTGCTTTTTCGAGCTGTTTGTCAGCAGATTTGATCCTCATTTTCAGACCAACCAGTCCGCCTAGAAGTGTAAAGATTCCGGTACCAATGAATTTAAGGAGGGTTAAAAGCTTCATGGTAATACTTCTCCACTCGTAGGTTTTTGGGGAATAGGGATTTCAGTCAGAACTGAATCATCAAAATCATCCGGGGTGTACAGGATAGTTCCCAGATCCTCTTCCCCGCGTACAAACATATATCCTTCTTGTGCCCTGTAGGTTTTCATGCGTGTTCCTTAATCCAAAATAGAAATAGTCCACCCTTTATTAGTGGCCAGTAATCGCTGTGCATCAGTTAACCGGGTATTTGTGTAGGTAGATATCGTAATGGTTCCTGATGCTACATTAAAAAGACGATTGAAAATGATGAGCATGTTCTCCAAATAGATAGGTGCCCCGTTAAAGTGTATATTCTTATCAAATGCATACGAGGTGGGATCTGTGGTATCTAAGTCTGACAAGGTGAGACATCCATAAAACATATTATAGTAGTTGTTCCCTGATGACAGGGATAGATTTGGTCCACATTTCAGGTTGGCGCAATCCCAAAATAATCCACTAAAATCAAATACGCCAGAGGTGGAGAAATCAGGAACCCTATCTAAGGTCATGCACCCGCGGAACATCTCCTGCATAAGCGTAGCCTGTTGGGTATTCAGTTTTTGGACGGTAATCAAGGAAATACAGCCATAGAACATCCGGTAGAAATTAGTACCGAGCTCCGTATTCAGCAAAGAAACAGAAGCACCATACCGTCAGGAGTTTGAAAGGCAGGAATACTGGAACGAGTATTGAATACCGTTCCAAAGAAATTGATCGGCGGGAAGTATTTGGCCATTGGGAGATGGGTACGGTGGTCGGAGGAGCTGAATCTTACCCACAGACCCTCTCAGCACTCTCTGAGAGTAAAAGCTACTACCAGCTGATCCTGAAGATGAAAGACCGTACACAGAAATCAGTTATTCGTGCAATGAGCAGTATGAGAATATTTGTACAGTTTGAACAATTGACTTGACTACCGGGATATTCTCCTTCAATCAATACTACCATTAGCCAACAACCTTCGTATCAAACTGTAAAAGCAAACACCAGAGGTGTTTGCTCAGGTTCATAATCCTCTTGAACATAAAAAAGAACCCTGAATTGGATTCTTTTTATGTTTCAATAATTCAACAACATATTTTTCAGTCGTCTAATTTTGTTTTTTACTTAACAGCTCCTTGAATGATCCCAGTTGTAACCTGTTTTGCAAAAACGAAATAGGCGATCAAAATGGGAAGAACTGTGATGATTGCAAAAGTATTAATTAATGGCCAGTTTTCTATACCCAGCGTATCCCTAAAAAGAAAGAGCTGATAAGGCAGCGTTCGCAAGGCAGCAGAAGTGGTAAACGACAGAACAAAAGGAAATTCATTCCAGGTTTCCCTGACGGTAAAAATTACAACAGCCAGAATTCCCGGGGTGGCAATAGGAACCATGATATGTATCATGGTCTGCCACAGTTTTGCACCATCAATAAATGCTGACTCTTCAATCTCCCGCGGAATTGATTGAAAGACATTGGTGAGAATCCATACCGCAAAAGGTATGGAAGTTACCGTATACGTAAAAAGAAGCGCTGTGTACGTATTAAGCAAACCCAGAGAAACAATCATTCTATAGAGGGGGATTACCACACTGATACGGGGAATCAATCGAGGTACAAGTACTGCCAATAAAAGAATATGCTGCAGTGGAAAACGCATCCTTGCAAATGCATATGCTGCCCAAAAGCTTATAAACAGGGTAAGAACAGTCGTTACTACGGTGAGAAAAACAGTATTCCCTAAATATCTTGGAAAATCAGAATCAGTAAGAACAGCAATATAATTCTTGAATGAGAATGATTCCGGAAAAATTTTCACCGGCACTTTATAAATTTCAATCGGCGTTTTAAATGTCGACAATACCGCCCAAAAAATAGGTAAAAGAAGCCATACCATCATTACTGCCAGAGTTATCCATGATAGCAATCTGGCTCGTCTCTTATATCCAGGTATATTTGAACTCATATTGTTATTCGCTAAATTACGTTTCATTGAGACCTCCTATACCGTTTTGTTGCGAAATAATCGAATAAAAATCAGACTGAATATAATATTCAACGACAGCAGTAAAATCATCACCGCTGAAGCCATAGAGAAATTCAATTCTCCAAAAGCCAGCCGATACATATACAGAGCCATTACCTCGGTTCCTCGTATTGGACCGCCGCCGGTAAGAGGATAAATGATGGAGAACATATTAAAGCTTGCAAAGGTAAGCCAAATCATGCAGGTAGCAAGATAACTGCTGAGAAGCGGAATGGTAATATGAAAAAACATCTGCCTGCTATTAGCACCGTCTACGGTAGCTGCATCATATAAATCCTTATCAATTACCTGCAGCCCGGCAAGCAGCAGAATAGTGGACATCGGGAAAATCTTCCAGGTGTTTGCTAAAGTCACTACTATAAGGGCATTCGAACCTTTGCTTAACCATTGAACCGGTTGTAATCCTATAGATTCCAGCAATGGATTGACAAACCCCACATCGCCGTTGAATAAAAACCGCCAGATTATAGCAGCCGCCACACCGGATATCAGGTATGGGATCAATGTGATGGTTCTGAAAATACGTGCTTTTGTACTGAGATTAAAAAGGGACAGAGCCAATACAAACGACAGTACAAGACCAAGTATTACGGTTCCAAAAACAAATATGAACGTTATTGCAACAGAGTGTTGAAAATGAGGAGTCTGAAGCAAAGAGATATAATTGTCTAATCCAACGAACTTACCCGAAGTGGCCAGCATAGGATACTTATGCAGTGAATCCTTGACAGCTATTATTATTGCATAGCCGAGAACACCAAAAACAAACAACGTTGAAGGCAGAACCAACATGTATGGCAGCAGCCGTTTTCGCCAATAAACTGTATTAAACAACGATTTTCTCTTCATTTTGATGAACTCCTACGAGTAGAAACAAGAAAACACAGTGGTACTGTTCTGCAGTACCACCATGTTATTAATTTTAGCGGTTATATGGAACCGTATTAAAATAATGAATTCAGTTGTTTTTGATATCGAGCTGCGACCTCAGCCGGGTCTGCATTCATATCACTCATAACCTCTCCCAATGCATCTAATATTATCTGATCCATTTGGGTTATGTAAAGATTTGGAGGAGTTGGAACCATATTCAGCATAACTTCTGCAAAATCCGGTGCCCATGGTTGTTCGGCGATGTAGGCAGGATCATCCCATACAGTAGTTACGGTAGTTGGCTGATAACGTCTTGCTACACTCATTGCAGGTTCATGCTCTGCAAGATATCTCAGAACCAATCCAACTTCAGCGGGATTGTCAGTTGCTTTTGTAGCTACCATCGGCCAACCAAGTGAAGCATAGCGATATTCATCTTTTGCACCTTCACGATACAACGGCGCTGATGCACCCCACTCTACACCATATTCCATTTCGGCTTTTATATTCGGAAAAATATTGGTACCAATTGGAGCCTGTGCTGCTCGACCTGTAATAAAGGCAGCCCGCATATCTCCTGAACCCCAGGCAAGTACATCCTGGCTAACAAGACCATCTTCAACGAGGGTTTGGTAAAACTGCAAAGCATAAATACCAGCCTCTGAATCAAGCTGAATTACATTGTTTGCATCGTATGTTCCACCCATCGACATATAATGGGAAGAAAACCATACGGTACTGCTAGGACCGCGTACAGCATATCCGGTTCTTTCTGAATCATTAAGAGCTCTTGCAACATCAAGCATCTCTTCCCATGTTTCAGGAACTTCAAGACCGGCATCTTCCAGCCAGTCTTTACGATATACATGGTTAAACGGACCGGAAAAAATTGCTACACCGTATGCTACACCATCATATATAGCATGTTGCCATCCAGCAGAGGAGACAGCGTTATAGCTTTCAGGGTCTTCAGCTTTCCAGGCAGCCAACTGCTCATCCATAGGATACAACAGACCGGCTTCTACCAGTGGCGGAATTCGTCTTGAATCAGTTTGTAAAAGATCAGGACCTACACCAGCACTTAGAGCTGTTGCTGCTTCAGTCAAAGCCTGCTCTAATGGGATAACATCCACTTTTACGGTAATGTTGGGATACTGTTCATGAAAGGACTCGAAAGCGTTGTCAGGAATAAAATTTTCTCGTCCAAACCAGACAGTTAATTCCACTAATTCGTCCCCTTCAGCTTCAGTCTCACCACTCGCAAGTAGTAACATTGAAGGAATCAGAAGGATAATAAGTACAATCAGTACTCTCTTGAAATAATGCATTACTGCACCTCCTTGGTTTTTCAATCTCGATATACTATCGAGTTAATTCATCTTCTCACAATGTTTTTCAATTGTCAATTTAAATTTACATAATAAAAACATTAACATTACATTTAGCTTATCTTTTATATACAGTTACTAAGTTTATACTTGATTTATATAGAAACCCTGTATATTATTATAGTTGGCTGTTTTCGGTAATTGAAGTGATGTGGTGATATATGCCGAATTTGTGTTGAGCCATTGGCAGAAAGTTGGGTTTAATCTACTTATAAGATAGATTCATACGCCTCTTTTTCGTCCAAAAGTGATGATCACTTGCTTTAACGAAAAGAGCCT